>CAMNHD010000006.1 GCA_946538875.1 uncultured Treponema sp. | reverse complement strand
AAACAGGGCAAACAGGTAGCAGCACAGCAGAATCATCAGTGTGACGACAATATTCGTTACCAGCACAATCTGTTTGAGCCGGTCATTGTAAGTCTGCACCCAAGTGTAAAAGGAAATCAAAGTGGAAAGAAAAGAGGCCAGCGATATTCCACGCGTAAGTTTTTTGTCGCCGTAGAGAGATGAAACCAGCACAGGAATGCACGGAAGCATCAAAAGCATGGAAAAATAGTTGTGGATGATTGAAACCACCGAACAGAGTATCCACACCTGTATACATGACAACCAGTTCTTCAATGTACCGGAAAACTTGTCGTATGCTATGGCAATTGTATAGCAGATAAGAACAGAAAAATCCACCACAGAGGGAAACACTATGCGCAGCAGGATATATGAGCCGAAAGGTGGTACAAGCAGACCGCTGATCCTAAAGATAATAAACACCATAAGTTCCACTACTAGAACCAACGGCGTGATAATCCAACAGATATTTCTTATACTGCTGTGGAATTTAGAGAACAAAAGCTGTTTATACTCAAGAAAGTCCATTCGGATTAAAATCTCCATGAAGAGGTATTTTTAACTTTGTGCCCACACCATGCTTCCACTCGATACCCTTTAATCCAGTATACCCTCTGATTTTGTCCTTGTCTATCTTTAAGTTCTATTTTAGAATGAATTCCTTAAAAAAAAATCAGTTTCTTCAATTATAATGACAAATCATTCTGTTTATTTTTCCGGGAGAATTTTCTACGGTACTCACTGGGTGTCATCTCAAGAAACTTCTTGAAGCACCTGCTGAAATAATTATTGTCGTTGAATCCTGACTCGTAAGCAACACGGCTTATTTCACAATCAGTCTCCACCAATGCCTTTGCGGCTGCAAAAAGCCTCAGTCTCATCTGATAAACAAAAGGCGCATACCCTGTATTCCGCTTGAATGCACGGAGCACCGAGCTTTCAGACATTTTCCCAAGCCTCATCAGGTCCTGCATAGTGATTTCCCTGGTATAATTCTTGTCCATATACTGAATCATCTCAGACACATTGTTCTTCCGCCCGCCATCAGTATAGTCAGGATTCACATAAATCCTCACAAGATAAAGCAGCAGCTGGACAAGCAAAGCCCTGATCCCAAGCTCATAACCTTCAGGCTGACTGTCGAGTTCAGACTGTAATGACTGGATTATCTCCTTGAGCCGGAACATCTGCATAGCGTTTAAATGAAATTTCACAATCCCAGACTCAAACAGCTCTGCAAAATGAGCAGCCGACCTAAGTCCATCAGCCTCCAGCGAAAAGAATGAAGTCTCCACCATTATACTCATCAGCGAAAGGGAATCCTGCTTTCTGTAGGCATGAATTTCTCCAGGCGGCACCAAAAGGACATCTCCTTCCACAAGTTCTGTAGAACCACTAGGAGTAACATGAGTGGCATTTCCGGAATAAATGACGGCAATCTCGTAACCGGCACTCGAATGCATGGGCAGAGGCACCACGAAGGCACGGTAAGACAGGCGGCAGGGCAGAGCCCCTTTCAAGTCCTGAGTGGAAAACAACTTATTCATACAATCTATGACGGAATTATGCTAATTAACAATGCAAGTGTCAAGTTTAGGCGGAACAAGCCGCAACAATCCTATGGATTTTTGTTTAATTTTTTGATAAACTTTAAGAATGGCTCAGCATATAGTAAATGAAGGAACATACATACCAGAAACAGGGCTTTCATATCCACAGGTCCCTGACGAACCAATGCTTTACCCCAAGAAAATCCGTGACGTAATCATTGATGAAAACTACCCATTCCTTGACAAATCATTCAAGGCAAGATTCCTTCACTTCGCAATCTACACGGGAATCTTTCTGCTTGTTTTCCCACTGCAGAAACTACGCTTTGGTCTTAAGATTGTCGGAAGAGAAAACATAAGAAAAAACAAGGACCTGCTCAGAAACGGAGCGCTCACAGTCTGCAACCATGTTTACCGCTGGGACTATCTTGCCGTGCTGCAGGCTGTCAGATACAGACGCATGTGGTTTCCCGCCCGTTCAGAAAACATGAACTCCTCAGATGCCGTATTAATCCGCAGCGTAGGTGGAATTCCCATACCAAAGACTTTTGCAGCAGTCAAAAAGTTCAATCAGGCATTCGACACTCTCCGCCAAAAGAAAAAGTGGCTGCATGTTTTTCCTGAGTCATGCCGCTGGGAGTGGTACCAGCCAATAAGACCCTTTAAGCCCGGAGCATTTTCAATGGCGGTAAAATACGGAATACCCGTGCTACCCCTTGTCATAAGCTACAGAAAACCAACGGGATGGCGCAAACTGTTAGGGATAAAGCATCCACTTGTTACAATAAGCATAGGCACTCCCATTGTTCAAGCAGAAAATCTCACTTCCAAGGCAGCGGCAAAGGACATGCTGGTAAAGGCTCACACGCAGATGTGCGCAATGGCCGGAATCAAGCAGAACTACTGGCCGCCAATAGATCAATAAACCTACTTTTCCATTACTTCCTTGGCAAATTCCCTCCAGTGCACCACCGGATGCTCAAGGTCAATTATCCTGGTCTTGTGGGTCTTGATCTGAACAAAGTCCATACCCGCAGACCTTGCCCCGTTTCCGTCAGTATCGTCGCGGTCCCCCACAACAAGACAATGGCCGGGCTCAACCTCAAAATCCTTGGCAATAGAAAGGAATGGTCTCACAGCAGGCTTAAGGCAGCCGTACTGCTGGGCACAGTAAGTACCCGCCAGCAGCCGGATTACAGAAGGCTTCATTCCCAGGGCCTCAAGTCTTTCAGCCACATTCGGATAATCAGAAAACACAGCCACCTTGACTCCAAGCGCCGCCAGTTTTATAATCACCTCTTCAACCGAATCCCGGAGCCTGTAGTTACGGCGCAGAACTCTGACCATCTGCTTTTTTGTGTAGCGTTCAAGATACCACTTCAAAATACACTCAGGCCTGTTACCCGTCATCAATGACATACGACTGGCATAATCGGAGTAAAACTCATCAGGGTTACCAAGATCCACACCCTTCATTGCCCTTCTGACCTTCTGATCAGCCCTCATCTTCAGCATATCAACCGGATAAGCAAAGACAAGACGTATCGGCAGATTCTTAAAGTTATAAAGCGTACCATCCAGGTCAAAAATCACAGCATCATATTTTTTATTCATAAATCAGTAATTGACTCGCAGAAAAAAAAGAGGCCGCCCGCCGGTTAAAGCGAAAGCGGCAGACAGTCTCTTCAGTTCAGTAAAATTATTCCTGGACCAAATCCTTAAAGATGGCGTGACGTTTTTCATCCTGCATCAGCAAGTTCATCTTGAACTGACCATCGCGGGCACCATTCTTAAGGCATACTTCCTTGTAACGCTCAAAGGCTTCCTGAACAAGCTTATGACCGACAGGATCCTTCACACGGAATGAATCACGCTTTGCTTCATACTCAACATTAATCTTCTTGAGCTTATCATCAACAATCTTGGTGAATTCTTCAACCTGCACGGCACTTACACCGGCAGTCTCAAAGTCATAGTAGAAGTGGTACACAGAATCCTGTATATCGGCAAAACCAACATAGAATCTCGTCTTGAGCTTTGTCTGCTCTTCAGCCTGGCGGACTGCTTCCATAAACTGACGCTCATGGACTTTTTCACCAGTCATGCTGATGATTCCGTTCACCTTCTGGATAAACTGGATAGTCGGAATTGTATCATAGTGACCGGTGCACTCAACCATGTCGTTCATGTTATAGCGGTACAGACCGGCGTAAGTGGTGATGTAGATAAGGTAGCGCTTTCCCACCTCAAGCTCATGCAGCTGATAGAACTTAGGATTAGGATTGTCCATATCCTCCACCCTGGTAAACTCAAAGTAGTGGAAGTGAGGGAACAATACAGTGTCGTCGGCACCGTTCATAACAAGACCGGCACGGCACTCAGACGCAAAGTATCCAAATTCCTGATGCAGCATTTCAGCCGGGAAGTAATCCCGGAACTTGTCCATATAGACGTGTGTGTTTCCGCACTTCCAGGTGGTAAGGAACTGGAGGTCAGGCCAATAATGCTTGGGCAGAACAGTGCCATACTTGGCCTTAAGTTCACGCAGTTCCTGTGCACGCTCAGGATTTGGCTGGTAACGCATGGTAAGTTCTGCACGGATTTCCTCAGGGATAGAGAATTTTTCACTCAAAGTACCCTTTTCAATGTCATTGACCATATCGTCATAATACTGGTTCACAAGATTCTGCAGTTCAAGCATTGTTGAAGGGTTTGCAGTAACCAGAGAAGTAACATGCTGTTCAATACCAGTGCGCATAAGTGCGTAGTTGCGGGCCTTATAGTCAGCAATTGCAAAGATGCTCTTTGGCGCGGAATAAAGTCCCTTTATGAACTCAGGGCAGTCGCGCTGTGTAACGCCGGAAACAGAACCACAGACAGTTCCATCCGGAGCGTGAGTCTCAACATCCTTTCCAACGATGGAAACACACTTACCCCAGAACACCTTCGGGCGGTGCATCATAAATGTGTAAAGCCAAAGCTTTGTCATCTTGCTATAGATATTGGAGTAGTATTCCTGAGTGATAGGAATCCACTTAGGTTCCTTGGTGGTGCCGCTTGTAGTGGCATACATCATCGGCTTACCAGGGAACAACAGGTTTTCCTCACCATTCTTGTGTCTTTCAATATATGGGCGCAGGTCCTCGTAGTCACACACAGGCTGATTCTTCTGCCAACGCTCAAACAAATCCTCAGCGTTGGGAGCCTCAAGAATCTGGGCATAGTTATGGGCCTTACCCCACTCAGTATCCTTGGCAAATTCCAGAATTCCGCGAAGAGTCTTCTCTTCTTCCGCATAACAATTCTTAGCAGCCTTGTCCAGAACCTTCTTGTTCTTTCTACCAACCCATCCCAGAGCAAAACTAATCAGGCCAGCATTTTTTTCTTTCTTCATTTCAATCCTTCCAAAAAAAAATGTCTCAACTCCGCTTTAATTTAGAACAATGTACCAATAAATGCACCAGTCAGTCCCAGGAATATTGTAAGACCAATCAAGTGTACCGGCACAAAACCACTTAATGCCAAAGCACCGAACGAAATTGCCGTCGTAAGGAACGAAAGCATAATTGCAAACGGTTCCAGTTTCTGGAAATCGCTCATATCCTTTCCTTCAGAATTGCGCTTGGAATTCTCAATCATATAGATGATGTAATCCAGACCCAATCCAAAGACAAGAATTATTCCCGTAATTGCAAAGAACTCAATGGATTCCCCAGCGATGGTAAGGCCGCAGAAAATCACCAGCACACTCAGCAGAGGAATGGAGGCAATCTTAAGCGTCTGTTTCCAGCTGTAGAAAAACTTAAGCACAACAACAATCACCAGGTATGCAATAGCAAACAGGATAAGAACAGAGCGGGTCAGATGATCCAGCCCTTTGCTCAAGTCACTCATCTTGTTTTCGTAGTAAACATTTTCATTGGAAGCCGCAATCTGCTGGTAGGCAGCCTCGTCAGTTATAGTCACAGGCATTACAATCGAATACCATCTTCCGTCAATCTGCCCCAGCCACAGCATATTAATAACAGAAGAAATTGTCTCAGGCAGAGCCACTCCGGGTACTATAGGATTATCCTTTGCCGCCCGGTATTTTTACCTCAGCTATTCAACCCGCTCAGGTTCCATTCCAAGCATCTCGTACTGCTCAGGAGCAATATCAAACAAAGCCTCGCAGGCCTTATAAGACGCCTCCTGCTTCTTGAGAGAAGGAATAAAGCGCGAAGTCGCAACATAACCGCCACCCGGCAGCCCCGCATTCACCCTGCGCAGTTCTGAGCATACGTATTCCTCAGTCTGCAGAAGTTCCTCCTGAGTAGCCCCGTTCACAATGAACCAGCCCTGAAGGTTATAATTAGTCACCTTGGTAGCCTCGGCAGTATCTTCCTTAAGGCGTCCCTTCATAACATACAGCTTGTTCATGTCGTTCTTGACACGGACCCTGTCATGCATAATTCCAAGAACAGTTCCGCCCAGAGCCAGAATTCCCAAGGTAAAAATCACACCGGCATACTTCTTTTTAGGAAGCGCAGACGGCTTGAAGAACTTGAGCACAGAAATGCTGCGCTTATTCTGCGGCGGAATCTTGAACAACGGGTAAATGCACACAACGGAAAGGAAGGAGCTAAGAATACCCGTAAAGGAGAACACACCCATCTGACGTAAAAGTCCGAATGGAGCGAACACCAGCATAATGTAACAGATAAGAGTGGAAAGCAGAGAAAGCACAAGCCCCTTGAACAGATGCTTACGCACAGCACCACCCGAATCCAGAGCAGTGTTTGCCTTCCAGTTGACAAAGAAATGCAGGCTGTAGTCAATGCAGGAACCTATCAGCGAAGTACCTAGCACCAGAGTCAGCACATGTATGCCGCCGTACACAAAATGAGTTGCCGCAAAGCCCGCCGCCATGGAAATAAGGATAGAGAACACCGACGCAGCCAGAGGCAGGAAACTTCTGAACACAATAATCAGCATAAGGATTACAATGCTCATGGAAACCGTGGAAATAATGCCGATTTCCTTGACCGCAGAAGTGGAACTATATGAGCTGTGGAAAGAAGTGCCGGAATACACAAAGCGTATGCCGTCCTTTTCAAGCGGAGTACACACACGGTAAATCGCCGCAATACCATTTTTCTTGCTGGCAATAGCAGTGCCCTTCTTGCTCAGGGTGCCACGCACCATCACATACCACTTGTCATTATAGAAAGACGCAAGAACACCATCCTTAGGATGCATGGAAGTACCAGTATCCTGAATCGCCGCCAGATAACGCGTCATATTCACATCGTCCAGCAGAAACGGGTCCTCATCAATATAATCAATAGAAGTAAGAGAAAAAGAATTGTAAGCCTTTTCCAGCGAATCAGCCGCAAAAAGCGAGCGTCCCTCCTCAGAAGAAATACGCTCTATACTGGCTTCATCCAGCAAATGGAAACGGTAAGGATGAATAAAATCCTGAATCTCGCCAAGAGCAGTCGCATCAGCATGCAGGGACACATTCACAAAATTCGGATCATCCTTGAGCTGATCATACACAACTTCCGCAGTAGCCTTGGCCTGGTCAAAACTATCATGCGAAACAAGCACAAAAACATTCTTGGCAGTAGCCTGGGAAAGCCTTTCGTCAGCTTCGCCCATTGCCGCTCCCAAAGTAGAAGACGGCAGCATGTGGAACAGATCCGCATCAATGTTCAGCGGCTTGCCTGCAAACAGGGAAACCGCAAACGCAGAAATAACAACGATATGGAAGATTGCCCATATCAGCACAAAAACATTATTTCTTTGCAAAAAGTGCTTTTTCATCGCCACTTAAATCCTCTTTATATACTAAGTCAGAAAGCTTGTACAGCATTGTGCCTCCCTTCTCGTCCGCTATCTTCAAAGTGTTAAGGACACAGTTGTTGCCGCTGCCAGTGCCGTAAATGTCAATCACATTGAGCACAGAGGCAATAGTCTTGTCCTTGGGATAGAGCTTCATGTTCCAGCCGGAATCATCGGCAGAGAACTGAACAGTAAAATTCTTTTCCAGCAGAGTCTTGTCACCGTCAAACAGAGAATCCACAAGTTCCGCAATAGTGCGGAAAGTCTCGTTGCCGGCCGCTTCAATCACAGTCTTGGCACCATCCGGGGTAACACGGATCATGTAATCCGGAGTAAGTCCCCTGAACGATTTTACAGGCTTGATGTTGCGCAGCCCCAATGCCTTGCGGCTAAGGATAAAAGTGCCGTTGGAACGCAGTACACGGGAACTGTTGGCAGAAGTCTTTTCCTGAACATAGTTTCCGGTAGTAACCGGGTGACTAGCCAGAGTCTGGCAGACAGAATCAATAGTAGCATGCTGGGCAGCCGCAAAGGCAGCAGAAAAAACAAAAGCAAAGGCCGCGATAACAGATTTAATTGAATGTTTCATATAATTCCTCGCAAAAAAATTTGGAGCCGGGCATTCCAAAAACACCAGTCAGACTCCTTTTTCTTTAAAAAAACATTCGGCAACATTGTTACAAGTGAATATTTAGGCAATACTATCGGAAAATACATATTTTTTCAATTCCCAATCCCCCTAAACAGAACTTTTTGCACCCTTTTCTTGGAGGACGGCACGGCTTTTTCGATTAATTTTTTGTTATATAACATTTTGTTACACCGCAGTCCCCGCCATTCCGGGTTTCAGCCCCCGCTTGCGCGGTGGCCGCTGCGCCTCCGGCTTGCGCCCTACAAGTCGGGCGTAGTCCTCTTTGATGCAGACTCAGTCGTAGATTTTAGGTTTTTGTATGTAGTAACCCTGCATAAAATCAATGGGAAGCTGATGGAAATATTCGTATTCTTCCTTAGTTTCAATGCCTTCGGCAAGAACAAGGATGTCATGTTCCTTCATCAGATCAATTATCTGTCCAACCTTACGCTGCTTTTCCACATCACGGTCGATGCTGCAGATAAGGCTCCTGTCAATTTTTATCATCGTCGGGTGGTACAGCTTGATTCTTGCAATATCCACATCACGGTCCACGCCATAATCATCAATTGCAATATGCGACTTGTTATCAGTTCCTGCGTTACCGCGCTCGAATTCCTCAAGCTTGCGCCTCCAGGAATAAATGTCCAGTTCAGTATACTCAAGCATCTCCAGTACAATCCGTCCTGCGATAGTCCATCCAACCTCATTCAGCCAAAGATCGGAAAATTTCTTGGACATACATGCCCCGGGAAAAGAATTCACAAACACATTGCCTTCAAGATTGTTCTTTAAAAAAGACTTTATGGCATAGAGCATGGTTATTTCTTCAAGCAGTTCAATCTGATTATTATCTATACAATATGTTACAACTTCAACTGGCGAAAAGGGCGCCGGCCTCATAAGGGCTTCATAGCCATACACCTTACCGGTATGGGCATACACCACAGGCTGAAAAGCGAACTTGATACCATCAGGATTTTCCAATATCCTTGCTATGTCCGACATTAAAGTCCCCCTAATTAATCATATACCAGACTCCGTTTCATACTATTTTAATTCAGAAAGTATCAAAAATCAAGTTTAGTTTTCCACAAACTGGGAAAGCTGGGGAAATCAGTTTTGATTACCAGCGGGTTGTATAGAAGCACAAAAAAAATGTCATACTAAACTGGTCACAGGCATACAGACCCGCAAGTTCAAGCTCAGTATGACATATTTTTAGAGAAAATGCCCGCAGTCAAAAGCGGGAAACAGTTTTATCCTGAATTATTTCTTTTCAGACGAGAAGGCATCCTTAAGCTTTTTCAGAGTCTCAAGAGCCTCCTTGTATTCCTTGTTGCAGTCGGCGCAGATATACATATCCTTTTCAGTGATAAGATTCTTAACCTTGTAAAGCTTGACGTTTTCCTTTTCGCAAGACTCACAGGTACCCTTCTTACCACAAGAAACAAAACCAATGGTCAAGCATACCACTGCCATTGCCAACAAAACTTTTGCTGCATTCTTCATAACACATTACTCCTTTTTTTGCCGCCGCAGCGACAGCACCACATTTTATTACGGAATCAAGGCTTAGTCAATTGTACATGCGGGGCAGTCCTGGTCCGCAAATCAGACAGCAAATGGATTTTCATCCTTGTACAGCATACCCTTCGGCTGGTTGAATGCAATATCTTCTATACCAAGATACTGGAAGACAGTGTACAGAGCCTTGCCAACGTGACTGAATGCGACCGCGCCGTGGTGTGGGTAATTCTTGCTGATAAGGACATGGCGGTAGAAGCGCCCCATCTCCGGAATCGCAAATACGCCGATACCTCCGAACGAATGTGTTGCCACAGGAAGAATCTCGCCCTGTGCAATGTATGCCTTGAGCTTTGTGTCGGCACTGGACTGCAGGCGGAAGAATGTTATCTTGCTTGCGGCAATGTCGCCCTCAAGAGTTCCGCGTGTAAAGTCAGGAGTACCTCCGTTCTCCAGCAGGCGGTTCTGAATCAGCTGGAACTTTACGCCGGGCTTTGTCTTTTTTTCAAGACGGCAGAAAGGTGTGTTTCCGCAGTGGAACGCCATGAATGTATCCTGCAGCGTATACGGATATGCAAACTTTCCCTTGATGTCGGAATCGTAGATGTCCTGCGGTACTGAGTTGTTGATGTCCAGGAGGGTTACACTTTCACCTGAGACACAAGTACCGATGTATTCGGAAAGGGCTCCAAAGATGTCCACCTCGCAGGCAACCGGGATTCCACGGCTTGCAAGACGGCTGTTCACATAGCAAGGTTCAAAGCCGAATTCCTTGGGGAAGGCGGGCCAGCATTTGTCTGCAAACACAACATATTTTCTGCTTCCCTTGTGGTTTTCCATCCAGTCAAGGAGTGTGAGCTCAAACTGCGCCATGCGTGGAAGCATCTCGGGATAATTGTTTCCTTCCATGCCAAGTTCCTGAGCCATGTCTTCCGCAACAGATTCTATGCGCGGATCTCCATTGTGCTGCTTGTAGGAAACCAGCAGGTCAAGCTCGGAGTTTTCTTCTATTTCTATGCCAAGATCATACAGTCCCTTAATTGGTGCGTTGCATGCAAAGAAATCCTGCGGACGCGGACCAAAAGTGATTATCTTAAGGCTTTTAAGTCCAAGAATTGTACGGGCAACAGGCACAAAGTCTTCTATCATCTTTGCAATGTCTTCTGCAGTTCCCACAGGGTACTCCGGGATTACAGCCGGAATATGACGGAGATTCAGATTGTATGAACAGTTGAGCATTCCGCAGTAAGCGTCACCGCGTCCGTTAATCAGATCTTTTCCACTTTCTTCAGCCGCCGCAACGAACATGCACGGTCCATCAAAATTCTGAGCAATCTGCGTCTCGGGAGTTTCCGGACCAAAGTTTCCAAGGAAAACCACCAGCGCATTACATCCGGCAGCCTTTACTTCCTCCACAGCCTTGAGCATGTCCTGTTCGTTTTCAACAGTTGTCTTTGCCTCGTAAAGCTCACCTTTGTAGGCCTTTACGATAGCAGAGCGTCTTTTTTCCGAAAGCGAGATAACAAAGCAGTCTCTGCTGACTGCAATGATTCCAAGCTTGACCTGAGGAATGTTTTGAATTTTTTCCATATTAGTATTCTCCTATTTATTATTGCGTTTCTTTTTCTTTTGTTTGTTCCGTATTGAATCAAAGGTCTGCCAGTTCCTTGAACGGCTCCCTCAGCGCAGGATACAGCTTCCTGTACAGCTTGTAGTATTTTTCGTATTGCTGCGAATTTTCCTCGACAGGGTTCTGGGCAGGATTAGTCAGGACTATCTGCGAACAAGCTTCCTGCACCGAGGAATAGATACCTGTTCCCACAGCCGCAAGAATTGCCACTCCAAGAGCCGGACCTTCCTTGCTTACCACAGTTTTTACCGGGCAGCCAAACACATCGGCAAGCATCTGCCTCCACAAAGGACTTGTTCCTCCGCCACCGCATGCCAGCATGTCCTTTATTTCCACTCCCATTTCCCTTAGCACTTCCAGGGAATCACGCTGACTGAACACAACACCTTCCATCACGGCACGCAGGAGATGCTGTTTTGTATGGCGCGCGCTTAGCCCAAAGAACACACCTCTGCAGTCAGGATCAAGGTGCGGTGTCCGTTCCCCCATGAGGTAAGGCATGTAAAGAAGCCGGTCCGAGCCCAGTGGTATAGTTTCCGCTTCCTTATCCATAAGGAAATATGGATCTTTTTCCAGTCCACGGGCACAGTCAATTTCCTGAGAACAAAAATTATCCCTGAACCACTTGAGAGAAAGCCCAGCCGCCTGGGTCACCCCCATGACATGCCATGCACCCGGAACCGCACAGCAGAATGTATGGACTCTGCCCTTTGGATCTATGCACAGTCTGGAAGTATGCGCAAACACAACTCCACTAGTACCCAAAGTGGTGAATGCAACTCCGTCCTTTACTGTTGCCGTTCCTACAGCCGCCGCGGCATTGTCACCGGCACCGCCCACCACCGGGATTCCCTGCGGAATTCCGCAAAGTTCTGCGGCCCTGGCATTAACAGTTCCTGTGACTTCAGGAGATTCATAGACTTTGGCAAGAAGACTCTTGTCTATCTCCAGCGAAGAAAGCAATTCGTCAGACCATTTACGTCCCGGCACATCCAGCAGCTGCATTCCGCTTGCATCGCTCACTTCCGTTGCAAACTCGCCGGTAAGCATATAACGCACATAATCCTTGGGCAAAAGTATGTGGGCACATTTTTCGTAAATCTGTGGCTCATGGTTCCGCACCCACAGAATCTTGCTTGCAGTAAAACCGGTCAGAGCGGGATTGGCACTTATCTCTATGAGCCGTTGTGCCCCAATCCTGCGTGTTATCTCCTGACACTCCGCTCCTGTGCGCTGGTCACACCAGATTATACTGCGCCGCAGAACATTCCCACTTTTATCAAGCATGACCAGACCATGCATCTGACCGCTTATGCCTATTCCTTTTATGCAAGAAAGCTGAATTCCACTGACGGAGGTAACATATCTGATACCTTCGCATACCGCATTCCACCAGTCAGCCGGATTTTGTTCCGCCCAGCCGTTATGCTCCTGATACAAAGGGTATTCCACTGTCCTGGAAGCCACAGGATTGCCTTCTGTGTTGAACAGAACTGTTTTTGTCCCACTGGTTCCAAGATCCACCCCTATTAAATATTCCACAATTACTCCTCCAGGACAAGGCATTGCACATCTCAGTGCCAGTCCCTTTTAATCTATTGTACACTCATAATGCAAAAAAGAAAGTAAAATTTTTGGATTACCTGAGGATTATCCAGGAATTACATGAGGCGTAATTGAACAAATGCTGCAATCACCGGCTACTGCACTTGGTAAACCGAACTGACTGTGGAACCTCCGCATTCAACAGTCAGGGTGTGACTTCCCCTGCTCAACGGCACATTCCACGAAAAGACTCCTCTGCAAGTGCCGACCAGATTCCCGTCGAGCCAAAGGACCGCAGTTTCATTCTGCCCCCCGCTTGCAAGGATACGCAGAAGCTGTACGGAATCAGGGAGCGACGAGTCGTAGACAAACACGGAATTGTTACGTGGATAATCAATACGCAGCGCAGTAGTTCCAGTCACAATCTCGCCGGCATAATTTTTTGAAGAAGCCCAGTGCTGATATTCAGACGGATAATTCAGCACCGTCTTTCCCCCACGGTTCACATGCCAGGTGCACGTATTATGCCGCCACTGCGCAAGCCTTGACTTTTCCACAAACTCTTCGCGGACAGATGTGCAGACATCTGACGGAAACATTCCGGAAATTGCACAGACCGGCACCTTGGAGTAAGTTTCCGGAAGATTGAACTTACCAGGAGTATACTTCCGGCTGAGTTCGTCAAGCACATCACGGACAATATTTGCAGGAATGCTGCTGCCTGTTTCCCTGATAACCGTCTCGCCGGCAAAGTTCCCCATCCATACACCGACCGTCACCTGGGTGGTAGCCCCCAAAGCTATGATGTTCTGATACTGGTTTGAAGTTCCTGTCTTGAATATGCTGGGATAATCAGTCCTGAACACAGATGCATTGCCAAAGCCAAGAGTTCTTGCACTACTGTCACTCAGAAAATCGCATATAATCCTTGCAGTATCCCGTTCAAGAACTTTTGTAAAACTGACGCTCTGTTTCTTACTGGATTCACTATCGCAATTTCCATATGACTCATTCTTAAGCACATACCCATCATTCGGAAACACAGAAAAACCAGTGACCATTTCCTTGAGCGTAACTTCCCCGGCTCCAAGCGCAAGCGAAAGTCCAATATCATCCTTATTATCCAGCAGAGATGTAAAGCGCAGTTTTTCCAGCAGTTCAAAGTAGTCCGACATTCCCACTTCATTCAAAAGATAAACCGCAGGTACATTAAGACTGCTGGCAAGACTTACCCTGAGCAGAACCGGCCCGTTGAATCTGTTGTTAAAGTTGGCAGGAGTGTAAACACCGCTTCCTCCAAAATCCTGGGGAATATCCGCCAGCACAGAGTTTGGAGAAAAGCCCCTCTCAAGCGCAAGTGCATAAAGGAATGGTTTCATACTGCTGCCAGGCTGGTTCCTCACCAGCACACCGTCTATCTGACCTCCGTTCTTATCATCCATGAACGAAGCGTTTCCGACCCACAGCAATATTTTTCCTGTTTTATTGTGAATGGCATACACCGCTCCGTTGTGAATCCTTGCATCTTTGTACTCATCCAGTTTCCGCTGCAGAAGCCGTTCCGTCTTTTGAGCCAGATAATTGTCCGTCCACAGATTCATGACATCGGGTATACGCTGGTTTCTACTCTTGTAGTCAGAGATTATATGTCTTACAAGGTGCTGACATTCCGAGGGATAGTCAAAAGCTTTTTGCGGAGCATTGTCCCTCGGTCTACGGGGAATCCTGGCAAGCATCTCCATCTGCCCTGCGCCAAGGTCCTGCAGCTGGACTCCGAAAAAACTGCGCGCCGCAGAACCCACTCCTTCAATCTGGAAACCAAACGGAACATTGTTCAGATACAATTCAAGTATCTGTCTTTTGCTGAGCTTTGCCTCCATGGAAATCGCTCTGAGCATTTCGCGGATCTTTAGTCCGGCATCCACAGAACCACTTCTCGGATATACCATCCTGACCAACTGCATCGTAATTGTGCTGGCACCGCTGACAATATGCCCGGACTTTTTATTCTGAACAAAAGCCCGGGCAAGCGCCATAAAATCCACGCCACAGTGGGACCAGAATTTAGAGTCTTCCTCACGGATAAAAATCTCTGCCAGTTCCCCCGGTATTTCATTCAGCGGATAATATTCCCGCCTGAGTCCTTCTTCAAGGGGCATCACATAGAGAAGTTCATTGTTGCAGTCATAAAAGCGGGTACTGTTCTGTCTCCGTCTGAACAGTTCAAGTTCTTTATCCGGCCATAGTCTGAATCCCAGATACAAGACAACGCCCATCACAAGTACAGAGAAAACAAAAGACAGTAGAACCCTGAGCCACAGACGGCAGTGTTTCAGCCCACCGTCTGCGTTCAATTCTGAATTCATTCTATAGTCCACTTTGCGCCAGAAGTTCGTCCAAAGATTTCAGGCTCGTACATACATTCTGCAGTGGCGCTTGGAACATTATATTCACCCTTACGTGTTGCGCGGAAAACGAATTCCACCGACTGATGTCCACTTGGGAAGTAATCCCAGAAGTACTGAACTTCAGTATCATAGATTCCCTGATATGAAAGTCCCCAGTTGTATTTGGAATATAAGTCATCCCAATAGTCATCGTCCCCGTAAGATTTTTTGTCTTCGCCTGCCACAGAAGGAATTGTACCCGTCGTGACAAATGCCGCATTCAGCACTTCCGCACCAGCCGGTATAGGCGCTCTAAGAGCAACATAATTTCTATGATAGGTGCTGGTTATATAGACCTTCTCACGGTACACCCTGCCAGCGACAAGTTTTCCACTGTCAACAATCTCTCCAGTCTGCACATCAGTTATTTCCGTAAACAAACCTATGCCTTCTTCCCTTGCAAACTGTTTATCCACCGGAATCGGGTAACGGATAGACGCAGTATAGAACAGGCTGCCCTCACCATCCTTCCTGAACACAAGCGGCAGTTCCTTATCAAGAGGCATATCGCTTATCGGCTTTTCATCAAGCCCCAGAACCGTTTCTTCCGGAGAAGCACCGAGTCCCTTGAATTTTCCCTTGAGCAGAGACTGTCCGTCAAGCAGAACTTCGGCGGTAAAGTCAAGTTTGGTAAGTTTGTTGGCACGTATGTACTCATCAATTGCTGTAAGGACCCTTGCATTGGCCACCGTGGTAGACCAGCAGCCCTTGTTGCGTTTCTGAATCTCAAGCAGTTCCCACACAAGTCTTCCGCTTATGCTGTTGTCTGCGTCCAGTCGGCTGTACAACTGAAGGAGAAGAGCATAACGTTCTGAATCATCCCAGAACATTGACCAGTATTCGTTTTTCCATACAGCGCTTGTGTTGGAAACATCCACACCCCTGACAGAAAGCTTTATATACCGCTTTGCATTCTTGAGCACATAGTTGGCCTTGGATGTGTCGCCAAGGTTCGTATAGGAAAGTCCGCAGAGAACAAGAGTCTCAAGGTCAGTCTTGTCGCTGTCAACAATTATCTGGAGATCTGACTTGGGCACCTTTGTTCCAAGACAGGATGCCCCGTAAAGAATATGAGCCGCTTCATACAATTTCCACATCTTCGGCTCACCTTCAAGAATCATCTCTGCTTCCCTGACAAGGTAAGAGCCAAGTTTATCCTGATTTATCTTACTGTCAATCTTAATTCCCTTGGACTTTGCAATACCTATGATTTCTGCAATTCTACTAGAAACGTAAGGATTGCTGTAATCACCGTCAGGCCAATACGGGAAACCGCCATCTGACTTTTGAGACAAAGCCCAGCCTGATACTTCCTTTTCCACAACAGCCTTGGGATTCCGCACCTCGCTGCTCAAACCGAACACCTTGATATAGTCACCAAAGACCACAAGCGGAAGCACGGCAGAAGACCTCTGTTCAAGACATCCATACGGATAGTGGAACATATAGTCCACAGCTTCCCTAAGGACACCAAGTCTAGTCGGATCAAGCTGCAGATAAAGTGACCCCTCATTCTCCCCAGCATCAGCCGGAAGAATAATCTTTTCCTCAAGCGAAGCATCCTTTGATTTTCCTTCGCTCTGCACCTGACCGACAGTCGTAACAGTTTCGTAGGTATAAGTTTTTTCCACCTCAAGCGGAAGCAGAATCTTTTCGTTCACAACATCGCTTCTTACAATGAACTCCAAGGTGACCCAGCCGGATTTTTCAGCGTCAATACTGAACATAAGCGGAACAGTAGTCCTGGCACCAACGGAAACAGTTTTTTCCTTTTCACCAAGAACACCCGCCTGCCCCGTAAGCTTCTGAACTTCATCCTCCGACTGAACAGTTCCTGTCTTTTCCA
>CAMNHD010000005.1 GCA_946538875.1 uncultured Treponema sp. | reverse complement strand
AGGTTTTTGTCCTTTGCATCTTCGTAGGCGGTGGGGTGGTAGATTCTGCTTTTGTTCACAACCACGTCTTCGTAGATTGCGTCGATTCCGTCTGACTGGAGGATTTTTCCTTCTTCCAGCAGGGAGCGGAAGTAGCTTTCCTTGGCCCTGTTCAGATAGCGGGTTGGGTCGTAGGGGGTGAGCATGATGATTCCCCTTATCCAGTCCAGGTTCTTTCCTGCGTTCAAGGCTGAGTTTGCACCCATGCTGTGGCCAAGGAGAAAAATCTGGGCGGGGTCAACGTCATATTTTTCCGCAAACTCTGGAGTGTGGGCGTATTCTGCCAGGTTTTTTGCGTCTTCTATGCAGTTTGTGATGAGGTACTTGCCCTGGCTGCCCCAAGCTCCCCGGTTGTGGGGAACGATTACGACACATCCGATTCTGCAAAGGGCATGGGAAATGTCATCGTTGCGGGCCGTTCCCGGAAAGCCGTGCAGCATGATGACGCAGGGGTGGGGCTTTTGCGAATTGCTGGAGGGCCACATGATTTCGCCGTAGATGTGAGAGTCCTTGCTTACAAAATCCAGCGTTGTGTAGTCAGGCAAGGCCGTTGGGTCCAGGTCTGACGGGTCTTCGAAAAGATTCTCAAGATTCAATGTGGACATGTGCGCTCCTCTTTATTTTTTTGAATACCTAGTAAGTTACTAGGTAAATGTAGAATAATGCTTAGGAGAAAAATTGTCAATATGAGGGGCAGGGGAATTATGCGGCGTTCTTTTACCGCGTTACATTTCTTGTGCTGAGGTTCGCTGAGAGAGGCTTTTTTTTGCAGTTTGTTTCTGGCTTTTTTCCAGCTTCTTGAGGCTGCTTTTGTTTTTGTACATTTCTTTGTCTGCCCGTTCAAAAACTTCTGCCATCAGGTTGTCTGCATCGGGGTTGTATTCGGACATGCCGGCTGCAAGGACTGGACCTGAGCCGGAGCAGAGGTTCTTTTTGACTTGTTCATGCAGGATTTCCATGAGTTTTACTCGGTTTGAATAATCGTCTCCCCTCAGGAAAACCACGAACTCATCTCCTCCGATTCTGAAGGTGGGGCTGCTGGTGAATGTGGCTTTGAGAAGTTCCGCCGATTTTTTGATGAACTCGTCCCCTGCCACATGGCCTTCTGTGTCGTTTATCTTCTTAAGGTTGTTGGCGTCGCACACAACCAGGGCATAGGGTAGGTAGTTCATGCCGTTGTCCATATTTGTCTGGACTGATTTTTCCAGTTCATTGTAGGCGGTTTTGTTTTTCAGGCCCGTCAGCTCGTCCCGCCTGGCCCGTTCCTTTTCGCTGTTCAGGGCTTTAAGGTGCTGTTTTTCTCTTTTGACTTCCTCGTCGATGTTTTCGATTCCTATGATGAAATGGCTGCCGCTGGTTGTCTTGTGCACGATCATCCTGACGTAGTAAGTCTTTTTGAAGGCCACCACTTGGTAGTCTATGCTGCAGTTTTTCTGGGTTGTGAGTATGCTGCATATATTTTCCTTGTTGACAAAGGCCAGCACTCTTTCCCGGTCATTTTTGTGGACGATTTTTAGAATATCGTTTATGGAGTCGGCAAAGAAATCTTCTCCGGATTTGCTGACTTCCAGCTTGCCGTAAATGTTCCTGCACTCGTAACCGATGTAATTTGACTTTTCTGCATCCACATAATAAATCATGTCGTAGTTGACGGCCAAGGTTTCCGCTATCTGGCTGAAGGTGACGTGTTTCTTTTGGTTTTCCAGCCGCATGTTTTCTGCGGTGATTTCTTCTTCTATGTCCTTTTCGCTCAGGATAAAATGTTTGCCGTCGAAAGCCTTCATCAGGGTGAACTGGAAATGCCTGGGCTGTCCGGCAACCATGAGCCTGTATTTGTAGGAAAAGGATTTTTTGCCCTCCAGATTCTTTAACATGCCTTCCTTGCTGAGCAGCCTGTGGGCAAATTCCCTGTCATCGGGATGCACGTATTTTTCGATGTTCTCCTTGGTTTCGCTGTAAAAATTACAGCCTGAAACAGGGACGTTCATGGAGCGGTATTCCTGGCTTACGGAGAATTCGATGAATTCCCCGGTCTTTATGTTGATGTAGTACATTGCCTCGTAGTTTTCGGCCAGGCTTGTTGCAATGTTGTCGTAAGTCTCTTTTTCCTTTCTCTCTCCGGCTTCGACATAGGATAGGAGTGAATCATGCAGATTCCAATCAGGAGCCCCATGGCGTAGGTGGGGTAGTCTGGGTAGTATATCTGCAGCATCAGGAAGAGGGCCATTACAAAACTTGTGCCGCCTACCGCCGCATAGCGGATTTTTTCCCAGCCTGAGGATTTGCGGGCTATGTGGAACATGCTCAGTGTGGTCACCATGTAGATGACAATCTGAATGATGAAGGCGATATATCTGCCTGATTCCGGTATGTATTCATGGTTTTCGTTGAATGAAAAGATGAATGGATGGAAATAGTTGACCGCCAGGTAAACTAGGCCAAGGATGAGCATTATCCACATGGCGACAATCTGAACGGTGCTTCGCCTTCCTTTTTTCTCCAGATAGGCGACTATGTAGCGTATCCATGTGACCATAGTCAGGAACATGAATATGAAGTAAAGGATGCAGTCGATGTACAAGGGGATAAAGAGGCTTTTGACCTGGTTGCGCTCGTAAAGGATTCCCCATGCTATGTCCGTAATGAAGTAGCAGTTTGCCGAGGCCAGAAAATGGCTGTAGTGTATGGCTGTCCGCTGCTCGGCATCATCTGCCTTGGAGCAGAGCCCGAAACGGCCTAGAGCTTCCCGGTTCATTATGAGGTTGACTATCAATGCCAGAACACTTACGGTTGAGTAAATCATTTTGCGGCTTTTACAGTATACCATAGGTTCTTTATAAAGTCATTAGAAGAAGTTTAAAAAAGTATGAAATTCAGTTTTTTAAGCAAAAATGCCAAGGTGTCGAAAATTGATTTCCGTGGAGGAAAAAATCTGTTATAATCTGGTGTTCCACTTTGATCAATGAACAAGTCTAGTTTTCGTTATGTAATAATATAGAAGAAAGGAGTTTGCTTATGTCGGTGAAAGAGATAAAGCCTGAGGAGACTACGAGGGCCAGGGCCTTTGAGTTGTGGATGACTTCTCCCATGCCTATGGTAACACTTGTGAAGACTCTTGATGTGAGCCCTCTTGTAAAAAGTGCCCGAAAACTGGGGCTGAAGTTCAACATGCTCTTGTGCTGGTGCATTGGAAAGGCGGCGGAAAAAGTAAAGGAGTTTTACCTGCTGCCGGTGAATGGAAAGCTTTTTTGCTACGACAGGATTGCCATAAATGTTATCGTGCAGAACGTAAATGGGGGGGATAAATTCCTGCGACATTCCTCTGGCCGACAGTCTGGAGCAGTTCAACCGGGACTATCTTGCGCTTACTACAAGTTTGCAAACCCTATGCTTCTCTGGGGTAAATATCGCAGGAGACTCTTTAGGACACTGCTGCCGCTTTCCTTTCAGTTCCACCATGTTCAGATGGATGGGGGCCAGGCTGCAATGTTTTTGGAGCTTCTGCAGAAAGAGATTCTTGGACTGGGGAAGTCTTTATGATTCGTTTTTTTTTCTACAACAAGCCTGAAATCTCATGCAGAGAAACGGTTTCCGGGTTCTTCCGCAAAGAGAGATTGTTTTCCGCGCCTCATTGTGCTATAATTTTTCCATGAAAAAGAATGTATTTGCAATATTGGTTTTAATCGCAGGCATATTGTTTCCAGCTGCTCTTGCTGCCCAGGAGGAAGTTTTTAATACCAGCGTAAAGGATTTTTACAATCTCTGCACATCCTCGTCGACTGCTGCCAAGAGGGAATCTCTTTTCAGCTCGTCACTGGGACCCCTCCGCCTGGTCATAAGTGACGAAAATCTTGATGACGAAAAACTTTTGGAGGCTTTTAAAAGATACATTATTTCCCGTCCAGTAATCCTGGATTTGCAGAATGTAAAAGCTGGAAACGGCATGGCTTTTGAAAATATCTATTCCAATATAGTGGAGGTGATTTTTCCTGAGGAATTCAGCTATCACTTTGAAAACTGCAAGTATCTTCAGAAAGTTAGAATCCCTAGAAAAGAAAGGACTATTGAAAGGTATCAGTTTAATCGGTGCCACAATTTAAGGGAAATCGAAGTTCCCCAAGGTTCTGAGCTGGAAAAAATTGAATGGCTTTCCTTTTACTGGACTGACAAAGTGGAAAAAATAAATCTCCCGCCTTCGGTAAAATATATCGAGTCAGAAGTCTTTAAGGGCTGGAAGGGCATCACAGAATTAAACCTTCCAAACCTGCTGAGTCTTGGCTCCAGCGCATTTTCCGGCTGCGAAGCTCTTGAGAGAGTCACTCTGGGAGAAAACATAAATGAATTTGGAAACAGCTTTACAAACTGCAAGAAGCTTAAGGAAATTACAATCCTAAGTCCAAAAATAAAATTTAAGGACGGATGTTTTGCCGGTTGCGAAAACCTGGAAACCTTGAACATCCCGGAAGACTGCAATTATTTTATAAAAGACGGCGTTTTGATGGACAAGGCTCAGCGGACAATAATTTTTGCCCTGCCAAAATGCAGGACAGAAATTTTCCGCATTCCCGACACTGTGGTGACTATCAACGAAAAAGCATTTTCTGTAAACGGCAGCATAAAAAAAATCACAAATGTTCCCAACCTGGAAAATAAAAAATTTGTGTTTGCATATATGAAAGGCCTGGAAGAAATCCAATACAGGGATAATGTTATCTATCCGGGCGGAGCACAGGCATTTAGGGGCTGCACAAATCTAAAGACTTTTACCTTTCCCAAGGACACGGTAAAAACCGGTGCATATTTTTTTGCCGGCTGCACAAGCCTTGACAACATCAGTCTTCCAGAGGGCTTGTCTTATACTACGGTTTCGGAGAGCTGGGAAAATGAGCTTTACGGAAGCCTTTTTTATGAATGTTCTTCCTTAAAAAATGTCAAGCTGCCAGGGGATATGCCTGCTATTTTTACGGATATGTTCTATAAAAGCGGAATAGAAAAAATCTACATTCCGGACAGCGTTACTGTAATCCGCAACAGGGGCTTTAAAGGCTGCGAAAAACTTTCTGAGCTTCGTCTGCCGCCAGCCCTTAAGGAAATCCGGACCGAAGCATTTGCCGACTGCACTTCTTTGACAAAGATGGAGCTTCCGGCAAAACTTCTGCTGATAGGTAACGGAGCCTTTAAGGGATGCACAAAGCTTACATCCCTTGTAATTCCGCCCTCTGTTGTGGAAATAGAAGATGAAGTTGTTGCAGGGTCAGGGGTAAGGGAAATTGTAATTCCGACGAGCGTAAAAAAGCTTGGCACAAAAACTTTTGTCAACAGCCCATCCCTAAAGCAAATTAAATTTGCCGGCAGCGTGGAAGACTTTAAGCGAAT
The DNA here is from genome assembly GCA_946538875.1 of uncultured Treponema sp. Next base: position 11,916 of record CAMNHD010000005.1, on the reverse strand, counting down.
CTATACCCATGATTCAGATGAAGCCCTGGACATACAGGTAAGCTGCAGCGACAGGGACATAAATCTTCTTGAGCTGACAAAATACTACACTGTGGAAGAATTGAGAAAACTCTAGCTGTGTCATGCTGAACTTGATTAAGCATCTGCAAAAGTTTAATCAAAGACAAATAGACCCTGAACCAAGTTCAGGGTGACAGTGGCGGCTAGTAATAATCCCAGCCCAGAATGTATTTTTTGTTGCCGGGCTCCTGGCACCACTTTTCTGCGGCTGACTTTTTCTTTGCATAGACTACAGTGTTGTGGCAAAATGGATTGCTGCCGATAAACTTTACGCTGGCAGGAATTTTTACTGACCTGAGGTTTTCCCTGCCAAAGTGGTCGTCGGTCATAAAAGCCATGTCGCCTATGTGTTCAAGTTTTGCAGGAAGTGTCAGTTTTTCAAGCCAGTTTCCCCGGAAGGCAGCTTCGCCTATGTAAGTGACGCTTTTGGGAAGTTCCAGCGTGGTAAGAAAATTTTCATCAAATGCGTAACTGCTAATCTTGCTAATCTTTTTGGGAAGCACAAGTTTCTGAATCCTGCAATGATGGAATGCGTTTTCTCCAATCGTGGTGACTGTGTCGGGAAGTTTCAATTCTGCCAAGTCATTCCATGAGAAGGCTGAGGCTTCTATTGTCTTCACTCCTTTTTCGATTACAAGGGAACGGATGCCGCATTCTGTAAAAGCACCATTCCCCACAGATTCAACACTTTTTGGAATCACAAGAGAAGGAATCTTTGCCTTGTAAAAAGCGCTTTTTCCAATTCTCTTGACGCCTGGGTGAAAAATGATTTCTTCGATTGTGGAAAACTGAAAGGCAGAGTCGGAAACCACGGTCATTGCTTTGGGAATTACAAGCTCTGTAAACTTTGTGTGGGAAAAGGCATCTATTCCCAAACTTTCCACTGTGTCCGGGATTTTTAGGTCTTTAAAAGCACTGCAGCCGGAAAAGGCCTCTTTGCCGATATACTTTAAGTTTTTTGAAAAATTCACAAGGGCCAGATTGTTGCAGCTGCAGAAACATCCGTCCGGGATGCTTTCAAAATTTGAAGGAAGAGTAAGAGCCGTGATTTTTGTTGATTTAAAAGCCTCTTTTCCAAGATAGGTAAGAGTTTCTGGAAGAATTACATTCATGGAAAGTTTCTGGCATTTTTCAAAAGCATTGTCTCCGATGTAGTGAAGGTTCTTGGGAAAGTTAATGGAAGCCAGGTTGTACTGATGGTAAAAAGCCTTGTCGCAAATCTTGACAAGAGAGTCTGGAAGGGTAATCTTTTCGATGCTGCTTGTAAAAGAGAAAAAGCCTTCTGGAATTTCTGTGATGCCATCGGGAATTACAATTTCTTCGTCAGCCTTAAAAATGGATACAAGCTTATTGTTGATTTTGTCGAGCAGGAAATTTCCTTCCACCTTGTAGCGGGGATTGTCTGCCGCAACGGTAAAGCGTTCTATGTTGCTGCAGTCGGAAAATGCGTCTTCGCCGATGTAGGTAATGCTTGCAGGAATGTTCACAGTGCGGAGGGTATGGTCGCCGTAAAATGTTTTTCTTGCAATGCCTGTAACTTTGCGGCCTTCAACAGAAGACGGAATGTTCAGGTTGGGAACAGATGGATGTCTTTCGTCCGGGTCGCCGTCTTTGTTGCGGGGAATACTGTATTCTCCCACAATTAGGTTGCCTTCTGAGTCTATGGCATAGCGCAAAGTACGCTGGGCTTGGCAAAGGCTCAAAACTGAAGTCAGCAAAATAAGAAAAACAAGGGGTTTTTTCTGTTTCATAATTATTTCTCCAATTCGTTTTCAAATTATTTCGTAAAGGATTATTCTTCCCCTGCATTGGGCTGCCTTTCCAAAACAAGGCTGTAGTCTCCGTATTGGTGGTAGTTGGGATTTTCATAATAGTAGCGGACACATTCCTTTACCCTTCCGTTTTTGTGGAAGGAATATCTGTTTATAAAGAAAAACTCCGTGTAATAAGCCATGTCGTTGTAGCAAAAAAATCCGCCGGCCTTGTAGGATTTTAGCTTTAAATATGTTGGGAAGGAATGTTCATCGTATTTTACCCATTTCATTTTTCCTGAGTCTTTGTAAAACACAAGATTATCTTTTTCGTCATACTTGTATTCCCGCTTTATGATGTAGTCGTCATATTCTGGACGGGTCTGCTTATAAAATATTTCGTTTCCGTGGCTGTCGTATTCATACCATTCTTCGTGATTGTCGGAGGTAAATCCTCTTGAGTCATAAGTTTTTTGATGAATGATTCTTTTTTCGCTGTCCCTTTCCGTTGTTATCTCATAACTTGACACAAACTGTCCTTCCTGGTCATAGTAAAAGCCTTGTACATTATTTACTTCTCCAAAATCATCATAGGTGTAAAAGGCTTCATACCTGAGAATGCCCTCTTCTTTTTCCTGCCAGTCGATTCTTCTTCCTTCTGTGTCATACCAGTAGATGTTTCTTTCATTTTCTGTTTCTATTGCAGCTTTTCCGTCAGGGTAGAATTCAAAAATTTCGCCATTGCTTGTGGTGTAGCCCCAGTTTCCATTTTCTTTGTAATAGTAATTCTTTTCAAGAGTAAAAATGTCTTCCGGCGTGTTTGTATAGAATCCGGTTGAAAGTTCTGCAAGAAGATTTCCTTCGTCATCGTAAGTATATGTGGTGTCCATCTGGCCGTTTTCTTCAGGGGCAGCTTCATAAGTAAGGACTTCTGTTTTTTTTGCAAGCAGGCCTTTTTCGTCGTAGAAATATGAAGCTTCTTCATGCTCACTTTCCGGCAGCAGAACCTTGTATTTGTCGTCTTCGTAATAGCGGACTTCTTTTTTGGAAGACGTGATGAGGCCTTTTTTGTTGTAGCTGCATTTTACTTCTATGACGGAATCATAATCCTTTTCGGTTGAAGAAAGAAGAGTGCCTTTTTTGTCGTACTTGTATGTTTTTGAAGATTCTATTTCTCTTCCATTCTTAACAATTTCAGAAATGAGATTTCCATTTTTGTCGTATTTTCTTTTTGTTTCGCTTATTGCAGAGTCTTTTGATTCCCGTTTTTTTTCTGATATGGTGCGGCCTTCCTTGTCAAAGACATACCATTCTTCACGACCATTTTTGGTGATGAAGTGGATGGTTCTTCCTTCTGAGTCATACCAGATTTCCTCACAATCATCATCCGGGTGCTTCTTTGAATGAATGAGCCTATTGTTTTTGTCATAGTCCCGCTGCCAGGTAAGGGTGTCTTCTCCGGCTCTCTCTAGGGTGAATGAAATTTTATTTCCCCATTTGTCATAACTGCTGATTCGCTTTCCGTCGTTTGTTATGAATGTGATGGAGTCGTGGTTTCTTTGGTCAAAAACAGGAAAACCGTCTCTTGCGCTCAAGTCTTCGTAAAGAATCTCTCTTCCTTCTTGGTCAAAGACATAACGCTCCATCTGGCGGAAATTCACTTCCTCAGTTTTTGCTTCCGTGTCAATTTCCCTTTTTTTTATTTGAACCTGAGCCTTTATTCTCTTGGGAAAGTCTTCATTTTTCTCTTGTGAAAAACATGGGACCAATGTTGCCAGTGCAAGAATAATGACTGCAGGGGAAAATTTTTTCATATAGATATACTCCTGTTTTTTTGTTATAGAACTCACTTTGAAAATTATAAACAATGGAGGATAATTTGTAAACTGATGATTCCTTATTTACTCTTTTACCGGTCATGTATTCTGTTTTATTTTCCGTAACTTCGCTTATTTTCATTAGTAACACCACATTTTTCAAGCGGTCCAAATGCAGTCTTTACAATCTCCCGGATGATTGGCCAAAGGTAATCTGTAAGAGCCTCATATTTTTGCCTCAATTTCTTTTCTGACTTTTTCCAAGTCACTGCAGGTCAGGATGGGAATCAGGCTGTTTATTTCTTCTATGCTTTTATCCCACCACTTGAAGCGGAGCATCAAATTGATCAAGTTATCATCAAAGCGTTTCCGCAGCACTTTCGCCGGATTGCCGACGACGATTGTATAAGGAGCAACATCACTTCCTACAACACTGTTTGCGCCTATAATTGCTCCATCCCCGATGTGAACGCCGGGAAGAATAACTGCGTTCTGACCAATCCATACATCGTTGCCAATTTCAGTGTCGCCTTTAAACGGCATATCCGATGAAGCTGGCTTCTCCATCTCCCAACCTTCAAGTGTATAGAAGGGGAATGTAGACAGGGCGTTTATCTGATGATTTGCATCGTTCATCACAAACTCAACACCTGCTGCAATCTGACAGAATTTTCCGATGATAAGTTTGTCCCTGCTCCATGGGTAAAAATGTGTTACATGGGTTTCAAAATCAGAATCTGCGATATAGGTAAAGTCGCCCACCTGTATATTGGAATTCTTAAGAGTTGGCTTCACATAAATTTCCTTATTATAATTTTCTATTGGATGAATCACATTTGGGTCTGGCTTTTTTCCATTTTTCATAAGGTTTACCTCTACAATTTTAACTATATCACAACTTTGTAAAAATTGATAACAGCTGAATATAAGTTCTGAACAATTTAATGTTTGTCATGAAGTAGGAAAAAGAATCACGGCCCGGCATGGAGGCAGGCCGCCGCAGGCGGAAGTCCGAAGGACCGACCGGAAGGGAGTGCCGGAACGCCGGTGCACGGAGAGGCAAAAGCTTTGGAAAGGGGCGGATGGTAACGCGGTAAAAGAAAGCCGCAGTCTTCCTGATTCCTGGGGCTGAATGGTGTTTTTTGTTTTGGTCAAAAGTGACCTTGTGGAAACTTGCGGAATGGAATATGCTTGTGGCATGGAATCTCTTGGTATTACGCTTTTGTGCAGGGTTGTGGACAATTACGGGGACATCGGTTTTGTCTACAGGCTTTCCAGGTCGCTGAGTGAAAAGTGGCCTGGTGCCCGCCTGACGCTTGTGGTGAGCAATCTTGAATCGTTTTCCCGGATGGCGCGCGGGGTGAATCCCCTTCTTGCTGTGCAGGAGTTCAACGGCTGGACTGTACTTGACTGGAACAATGCGGCTGTGTGCACTGACTATTATCTGAAGAATCCCCCTGAGCTGATACTTGAGTGCTTTCAGTGCGGAAGGCCTGAGTGGCTGGACGGGATTCTTTTTGCTCCGGGGCGCACTGAAACGGTTCAGATTGTGAATGTGGAGTATCTTACTGCCGAGGCCTGGGCTGATGATTTCCATCTTTTGAAGGGTGGAACCAGGTCTGCTTTGGTGAAAAAGGTGAACTTTATGCCGGGATTCACTGAGCGGACGGGTGGCCTTGTGCTGGACAGGGAATTCCTTGAGGATTTGTGCAGCTCTGAGGCGGCTTTGCGGCGGCTTGGCGGACTGTGTGGAGCTGAGGGTCCGCGGGGAGCTGCTGCGGGGGCGCAGGAAGCTGTGACTTGTCCGCGGGTAGCGGTGGCTGGTGCCCGGGCAACGGAAACGGTTGCGGATTCGCTGGAAGCTGCTGCGGGTGCGCAAAAAGATGTGACTTGTCCGCGGGTACCTGCTGCGGATTCTCAAAAAACTGCGGCCGGTCTGCATGAAGTTCTTGCCGGAAACTCGTTTACAGTGCTGGTGTTTGCCTATAACCGGGACTTTGTGCCTGAAGTGCGGGCTTTGGCGGCTTTTGCTGAGAAGCGGCGGCGGTCTGACCCTGAGTTTACGCTGACGGTGCTGCTTGCCGACGGTCTGGCACGTGAACCGTTCGAGCGTGCGTGGGAAGAATGCGGAAAGCCTTTTGAAGTTTTCCACATGCCTTATCTTGAGCAGACTGAGTGGGATGCGGTGCTTACCCTTGTGGATGCGGCCTTTGTGCGTGGCGAGGATTCTTTTTCCAGGGCGTCGCTGGCGGGCAGGTTCTTTGTGTGGCATGCCTATGCCCAGGACGAGAATTACCATCTGGTCAAAGTGCAGGCTTTTCTTGTGCGGCTTGAGCCTTTTTTTGCGGACAAGGGTCTGTTTGCGGACTTTTGCCGTTACTGGATGCTGTACAATGTGTGCAGGGATGCGCCTTTGTGTGCGGAGGCGGCTGATGCGTGGAAGACTGTGTTCTGTTCTGAATATGACGCTGATGCGCTTGAGCCGGCGCTTTGCGGCAGGGATGCGCTTTTGCTCAGGCTGCTTGAGTCGGAAAAGGAGGTTTCCCTGGCGCTGAGGGGCTTTTCTGAGCGGATTCTGAGCCTGGGAGACCTTACGGAACACCTTGCCGGCTGGGTTCAGGAGTGCATGATTGGCGTCAACAAAGAAAAATGCCTGGATACAGAAAAAAGCGATTGCAATTAAATTCAAATATCGCTATAATAAGTAGAACACTTTTAAAGGGAAGATACTGTTATGTTATCAACAAACGAAATCAGAGTGGGTACCGCTTTTATGTATGAAGGTGCTCCTTTTATTGTACAGCGCATGTTGGGACAGAAATCTGGCCGCGCTGGTATTACCGTAAAGCTTCGTGTAAAGAACATTGTTACCGGCGGAACTCAGGATCTTGGTCTGGACGCTGGCGAAAAGTTTGATGAAGTTGACCTTGAGGAAAAGAATGTAAAGCTTTCTTACATTGACGGCGACACATTCCACTTTATGGATCAGGAAACTTATGACGATGTTTCTCTGGAGCGCGAGGATATGGGCGACAATGCCGGCTATATCTCACCGGATGACGACTACGATGTGGCAATCACTTTCTACGAAGGAAAGGCTGTCGGTGTCAACCTGCCAATCAAGGTGACACGCACAATCACTTACTGCGAGCCTGGTATCAAGGGCGACACTTCCGGAAAGTCAACAAAGCCTGCACAGCTTGACACTGGTATCGAAGTGAAGGTTCCTTTGTTCTGCAACACCGATGACCGCATTGTTATTGACACACGCGACGGTTCATTCGTGGAGCGCGCAAAAGACAAGTAAGATTTGACTCCTTTCCGGGCCTTGTCCGGGAACAGGTCTTAAAATGAATGTTTGCCGTGGACTTCCGGTTCTTCCGCCTGTTCATGGTGCACATAATGACCCTTTAGCTCAATTGGATAGAGTGATAGCCTCCTAAGCTGTAGGTTGCGAGTTCGATCCCCGCAAGGGTCATAAGCATCAGAAGCAATTCTGGTGCTTTTTTTTTGTAAGGAGCGTTTATGGCACAGGTGAATATTCTGCAGGGCGGCGCACAGGCATCTCTTCCGCCGGAGGAACTGCTTGAGGGAAAACGTAAGCTTACTGCCGCAGAAGTTTATGTTCTGATTCAGAACCGCAATATTTCCTCTGACCCGGACTGGCAGAATGTATACGTGAGCGACGTTCCGGGTGAGTTCAACCCTCAGCAGGTGGTTCAGAGCGAGTTTTCCGGCTGGGTGGTCCTCGGTGCGATAAGACCTGCAACGCTCAAGTTCCACGATTTGGAGCTTAAGACGGGAATTTACCGCTCACTGCTCAGGAATACCGTGGTGGGCGACGACTGCGTGGTGAACAATGTGTCATATCTGGTGAATTACCGCCTGGGTAAGCGTGTCATGCTCTTTAATGTCCAGGAGATGAGCTGCACCTACCATTCAAAGTTTGGGCAGGGAATCCTCAAGGAAGGGGAGCCTGAGTCAAACCGCATCTGGATCGGTGTGGGGAACGAAAACGGCGAGCGTGGCATACTTCCTTTTACCGGCATGATTCCGGCCGATGCATACCTGTGGTCCCGTTACCGCGAGGACAAGGCCCTGATGAACCGCTTTGTGGAGCTTACTGAAAAGGGCAACGACAAAAAGAACAACACTTACGGCATTGTACAGGATGATGCAGTGATAAAGAACTGCACTCTGCTGAAAGATGCCTGGATCGGTTCTTCCGCATACATAAAGGGGGCATTCAAGCTCAAGAACATAACAGTGCTTTCTTCCCCGGACGAAGTGAGTCAGATTGGCGAAGGCGTGGAGATGGTCAACGGCATAATGGGTTACGGAAGCCATGTTTTCTATCAGGCGGTTGCAATACGCTTTGTGATAGGAAGGAACTGCCACCTAAAGTACGGGGCACGTCTGTTGAATTCGGTGCTGGGCGACAATTCCACAGTCTCATGCTGCGAACTTCTCAACAACCTGATTTTCCCCTTCCACGAACAGCATCATAATTCGTCATTCCTGATTGCGGCGACAGTGATGGGGCAGAGCAACATTGCCTCCGCGGCAACAATCGGAAGCAACCACAACTCCCGTTCACCCGACGGGGAAATGCTTGCGGGGCGCGGCTTCTGGCCTGGACTTGCGAGCGACTTCAAGTACGACTCACGCTTTGCGTCTTTTGTCCTTGTGTCAAAGGGGTCTTACCAGAACGAGCTGAACATAACATATCCGTTTTCCCTGGTGGCTCCGGGAAGTGACTCTGGTGCAGTGCACATAATTCCGGGCTACTGGTTCCTGTACAACATGTTTGCCATTGTGCGCAATAAATACAAGTTTTCCGTACGCGACAAGCGTATTGTCAAAGTGCAGCGGATAGAGACAAATCCGCTTGCCCCTGATTCAATTCAGGAAGTGTTCTCTTCGCTTTCCCGCATCATAGAGCTTACCTGCCGTTACCTCAAGCTGCCTTCCGAATCCTGTGCAAAGATGACACTGGACAATCCAAGTCCTGAACTGCTTGTGCGTACCCGTGCGCGTATGGAACTTTCCGGTGACATGGAGGCCCAGCTGCAGGTTGCAAAGGATTATCTGCATCACACAGATTCTCAGTTCCTGCTGGCTGACGACCGCTGCCAGAAAAAGTACGGGGCGCTTGTATACAAACCGGCCCAGGGTTACCGTGAGTACAGGCGGATTATCAAGTACTTTGTGGCGGAAAGCCTTATGGAATGGGCTTCCCTGCACAAGGTGGAGACTCTTTTGCCTGAGCACATGGCACAGATTGAATCCCTTGAACTGTTCACCGAGTGGATCAACGCAGGCGGTCAGGTGCTGCCAAAGAAACGCATTGCCTCGCTTTTTGCTGATATCAAGGAGGGGACGGTGGACTCCTGGGAACAGGTGCATGGCTTCTATGACCTGTGTGCAGAAAAATATGTGGACGACAAGGCCCGGTATTCGCTTTATCTGCTTTCGCATCTGTACAGCAGGCCGCTCGACCGTTTTACCCCGGAACTGTATGCGGACCTTGTAAGCGATGTGGCGGCGGTTTCCAAAGAGATGCTGGATTCTTCTGTTGCTTCCCGCAAAAAGGACTACACTGATTTCTTCCGCTCCATCACATTCAGGAATGCCGAGGAAAAAGAAGCTGTGCTGGGCAAACTGGACGACTCTTCGTTCCTTAGGCAGCTTGTGGTTGATACAAAGAACTTTGACGCAAAACTCGCATCACTGTTTGAAAGTCTTAAGTCTTAGCGGAGCGCCTGCGGTCATATAGGAGGAGAAGATGTTTAGAAAACTATCTGCTGCACTTGCTGCCGCCATGCTGCTCTGTTCTGCGGCGGCGGCCCAGCAGACTCAGGTTCCTGCTCAGGACTTTTACCGGGGACTTGAGATTCCTGTCACAGTTCAGGATGCCGACCATGAAGTGCACACTTATTCCGGATACACATTGTGCTACAGAGAGTCTTACGAAATTGCCGAATGGGTTGCATATCTTCTTACTAAGGAAGAACTGGTGAAGGTTGTGGGGCGTACCAATGACTTCAGGCCCGACACTGCAATCAGCACCGGCTCTGCGGATTTGTCGGACTATAAGCGCAGCGGTTACGACCGGGGACATCTTGCGCCTGCCGCCGACATGCGCTGGAGCGAACAGGCCATGCATGACTGCTTTCTGCTTTCGAACATCACGCCTCAGGACAACAAATTCAACTCTGGAATATGGAACGACCTTGAGAATTTTGTGCGGACTGTGGCTTCCAGGTTCGGGGCGGTATGGGTTGTGACAGGTCCGGTCCTCGAAAAGCCGGCATCCGGGTACCCTTCAATCGGTGGAAACAAAGTTTGTGTTCCTGAATACTTTTACAAAGTGCTTCTTGCGCGCAGGCCTGCAAAGAACGGAGAGCCTGAAACCGTTCAGGCCATAGGCTTTATCATAAAGAATGAAGAAAGCCATGCTTCCATCTGGGACTTTGCTGTACCGGTTGACCAGGTGGAAGAGCGTACGGGGCTGGATTTCTTTTCGCTCCTGCCGGATGATGTGGAAAATGCAGTGGAAGTCAAGTGGCGGCGGCACGGCTGGAAGTGACTGTACCAAAACTTCGGCTTCTGTGGCGTCCTTGCACCGCAGTACATCTATTTGTATGCAGACAGACAAGGCTTTGTGCACCGGCGTTCCAGCCTTCGCTGGCGCTCATGTGGCTGCCTCGCGGCATCCACACTCCGGGCTTCCATGCCGGGCCAGTGGCGGTACGGGGCTGGCCCGCAGGAGTGGCTGCTGTTTGGCGTGAGCTTATTTTGTCTCCGTCATATAGTTGATGAGCGTTGTTGCCTTGAGCGGTGAAAGTGCCTTGTCGTAGTTGAGGAAGGGAAGCCCTATGACACCGAAGACATCGCTTACGCTTGCTCCGCCCTGTTCAACAAGATTCTTTGCCGCACAAAGAGTTCCTCCGGTTGCAACAAGGTCGTCCACCAGCAGGATGTTCTGACCTTGCTGAATGTCGGCACAGTGTACTTCCACTTCTGCGCTGCCGTATTCCAGGTCATACTTGCAGCTGTAAGTTTTTCCGGGAAGCTTTCCCTTTTTGCGGATCAGAATCAGCGGTATGCCCATGCGCTCTGCAAAAGGAGCCGCAAAGATGAATCCTCTGCTTTCTATGCCTGCCACAGCGTCAATCTTTTTGTCCTTGTAGATTTCCACCATGCGGTCAATGCAGTATTTGAATGCATCGGGGTGACGCAGTACTCCAGTGATATCATAAAACAAAACGCCCGGTTTTGGAAAATCCGGTATCTTACCAACAACTTTGTCCAGTGTCTCAAAATCTTTGTTCATGGGGTTATTTTATCCTTTAATCTATACCGTGTCAATTTGTGCCATGGACGGCGGGGTCAAAATTGCAGGATGGCAATTTCGATGCCAGTATATGCCGCAAAAATGGAATTGTACAAAGTGGAAAAAGTGGTTATACTTTGGGCACTATGGCTTTTTTTGATTCGTTTGACGTAGCGGTTGTTGGCGGCGGACATGCCGGTATAGAAGCATCTCTTGCCTGTGCCCGGATGGGGCTCAAGACTGTCCTTGTGACGCAGACTATTGATTCCATCGGACGCATGAGCTGCAACCCTTCAATCGGGGGAATTGCAAAGGGAAATATCGTGCGCGAGATTGATGCCCTGGGCGGAGAAATGGGCCGTCTGATTGACAGGAGCATGATTCAGTTCCGTATGCTGAACAAAAGCCGTGGTCCCGCAGTGCAGGCTCCCCGCAGTCAGGCCGACAAGCTTTTGTATTCCCAGCTGGCCCGTAAGATTCTTGAAACTACACCTAATCTCACTACCATGATGGACACTGTCGTGGATGTGCTCACATGTGCCGGCGACACTCCACTGCCGGAAGGGAGCGACTCTGCTGCCGAATACGGTTCCATTCCGGGAGAAAAGCGCGGCGGTACAGGCTACACTTATGCCACCGAGGCATGCCGGAGCGGTATGAGGCAAAAGGTCGTGGCTATCGTCACCGAAAGGGGGCGCATTGTTCCCGTGCGTTCTGTGGTGCTTACCACCGGCACCTTCCTTGGCGGACGGATTTTTATAGGCGACTACGATGCCCCCTGCGGACGTCTTGGCGAAAAGGGCGCATTCGGTCTTACCGAAAGCCTTAACCGCCTTGGCTTTACCACCGGCCGCCTCAAGACTGGTACCCCGCCGCGTATTCTGCGCCACACTGTTGTCTTCAGCAAACTGGAGGAACAGCCCGGTGATGCGGAAGTGGTGCCGTTCAGTTT
>CAMNHD010000004.1 GCA_946538875.1 uncultured Treponema sp. | reverse complement strand
CCACACACAAAATACCCCCTGACGTTCTATATTTTGAATTAAATCTATTACTTTCAGTATATTTACATAAAAAGATTAATGTAGTATCTTCATAGTAAATCCTGTGCACTGATAAATTCTAGCTTTTTCAAGCGGCGTTTCCAAACCAACAGAAACATAAGATATTAGGTCAGTGCACAGGTTTTATTTTTATATATAACTGTTGACACTTTTATTTTTGTTCGCAATACTGGATTTATGAACGAAAGTATCACCGTACACGACAAAGCCGAGCGCATACGCGACGTTATCCGCTACATACGAAGATTCAAAAACGCTACTGTCATTATCTATCTTGACGACAAATTGATTGACTCACCAATATTCCTTAGCCACATAAAGGACATCTGTCTTATTCACGAGGCAGGTCTAAAGGTAATCATGGTTCCAGGGGCCAGTAAAAGAATCAATGAAATTCTTACCAATGCCGGAATTTCCTGGTCCATAAAAGACGGCCACAGAATCACTGACATACAGGCCATGCCACTCATCAAAATGGCCGCCTTCGATGTCTCAAACCAAATAATGACAGCCTTTGCAGGGGAAAAGCAGACTGCTGTAATCGGTAATTGGGTCCGTGCACGCGGAAAAGGTGTTATAGACGGATTTGATTACGGTATCACAGGCGAGATAGACAAGCTGCAGATTGATTCCATCCAGTCTGTTTTGAACAATGGATTCATTCCGATTTTTCCGTGCATAGGCTGGAGTCTCGCCGGAAAGCCATACAACATTTCTTCAATTCAACTAGCACAACAGATAGCTGTCCACCTTCAAGCAGACAAACTCTTTTATCTTATTCCTGAAGCCTCTATCAACAAAACCAATTTTACGATTCCAAACGGAATTGGTCTTACTGCAGAAGGGAACGTTCCAGCCATGAACCTGAGCGAGCTGCAGCTTTTCCTGAAGGATAATCTTGCTAACGAACAATCGGTAAGTTCTACGCAAGATACTAACAACTGTTCGTTAAATTCAGAAACCAATACTACCGACCGTTTGTTAGTAGATGATTTTCCTAAGGATAAGATTTTTTCAGTCCTTCAGCTGGCCAATGAAGCTTGCAACAAGGGTGTCACTCGTGTCCATATATTAAACGGATCACTTGATGGTACTGTTCCATGTGAAATTTTCAGTGACCTTGGCTCCGGCACTATGATTTACGCAAATGATTACGGTGGAATCAGAGACATGACCCGTGATGATATTTCAGCTGTACTGACTGTCATGCAGCCATTTGTGGATGCAGGTATCTTACTTCCAAGAACCAAGCAAATACTAAACCAGGAATTTCCTTTCTATATTGTCTACGAAATTGATGGTGCCATCAGAGCATGTGCATCCCTTATACCATATCGGGATGGGCAAATGGAAATTGCCGGTGTTGCCGTCGACAAAACCTGTTCTCACATAGGCATCGGGCCTAAAATGATTGAGTTTCTCATGAAACGTGCTAAACAGGTACATGCAAAAAGTATTTTCCTGCTGACCACACAAACTTCCGACTGGTTTGAAAATCTAGGCTTTGTACAGACAGACATATCCTCATTACCAAAAAAAAGACGTGATGCCTGGACACCTCAGAGAGGTTCAAAAGCACTAAGACTTGATCTTACGGAATAATCAGCTGCATTGTTTCATGTGAAACTTTATCGGGCTTTTCCACAATCAAAACTACATGTTTTGATTGTGTTTTTTTTTCAAAGTATTAATTCATTAATTACGTCCACTGAATTCACTAAATATCTTTACATTCTTTCTTTGCCTATTACTCATGCTCTACTCTTTTCTACATCCACGATAATTATATCTTTTTCCTTTTGTTTCACATGAAAACCACTATAGGGGCATCTTGAAAGAACTCATACTAGTGCCATTCAAATTGTAGTATAGATACAAAAATAAATTCAGTATGATATTACTAGTTTGAACAGCCCTATAAACCCACTATTAATACTATTTCCTATAAAGATTTTGTTTAATACCCATCGACTGATAGGGCTAGCTTCAATCAATAACGTAAGAATTTGCCAAATTATACTCTTTATGAGTTTTTTCCAACAATTATATGTCTAAAACCATCTATTCACAATGTTTCACATGAAACATTTCTCGATTACCTACAGTTTGGATTCAAATCTGCTTCCATAAGAACACTACAGAGAAATTACTGGTTTATTATATTATTATTTCCAATCAAATAAACATTGCATAATAATCTCCTAAGTTGTACGGATTGTTTCATGTGAAACACATAATTGTGAAGCCGCGATTATAAACTGCTTTGTACTCACTACACCCCAGATTAGAAACTAATTACAAAATAGAACATTTAGATATTAACAAGACAATCTTATTCCGATCCACAGATGGTTTTAACTCAATCCATAGGGCAATAATACTTCTATCAGTACAATAAAACAAGGCAGAACTTCTTTATTCAACTATATCTGAGATAACCACGCTTATAATGACTCTTCTATGAAATATTGTATCATCACCGCCCGTGTGAAAAATCAGGAGTGTTTCATGTGAAACACTCTAAGATCTCCGAATCGATAATTCCAGATTATGTTGGCATATACTTACACTACAAGCAACATGCCATAATTTCATTTTCAAAATCGCGATAGAAAACTATAGACCAAATAAAATCTGTTTACCATCTCACAAATATCCACAAAATGATATCCAATATAACTACAAGCTACACTTAAATTCCATGACATGTATAAGAAAAAAATTTGTTTCATGTGAAACAAGAATTGCCTAAAACAACGAATCAGAATCTATATGATAAAATCCATTACAAATACAACAAGAATAATAGCTGCTAAAAACTGTTCTGACAAAATTCTAATAAGACAATCATATTATCCCCCAAATCTAGACAAGATTTCATTATATTCATCACGTGATAAATGTCCACAAGTTTTCCACAGGCACGTGACAAATCACGTGATAAAACTTAACTTGTAAATTCTTATAAATAAAGAATTTACAAACCCAATTCACAAAAATATTCAATTTATAGTGTTTTTTCCAAAAGTTTTCCACAGGAAGTTCCACGTGAAACAAAGAGGTATCAAAACAAGCATGATTTAACCAACAAACAATGATTCAAGTTTTTAATTATTTCTTTATATTATATAAGTTTATAAATTACTTAAATTATTCTGTTTAAAGCCCATATTAGAATTTGATGCACAGCTTATTACTATATGGCTAAAAAGATTTCTTCGGAAGCCACAAAGAACCTAGATTCATTCGGGCATAAAAAAACCGGACAAGTGAAACACCTGTCCGGCACCTGATGGGGTTTATTTGTCAAAGTGGGAGATAATTACTTTTGACAAATATCTCTTAAATCGGCCTACCGAAGTAGACCAATCCAGTATATAGTATTTTTTTCTGGATGTCTATCAAAATTATAAAAATCTTGAAAGACATCCGCTAAGACTACTCTTCATCTGAAGAACTTGCAATTCGATCGATTCCGACTACATAGTCAGGTTCAGAGATATTAACAACCTTAACACCACTGCTTCCCCTACCCTGCTGAGAAATCAACGAAGCTTCTACTCTGAGCGATGTACCCTGACTTGTGATGCACATGATGCTGTCATCATCCTTAACAGTGAGAGCACCTATGATTTCACCCTTGTCATCAACATTACCAAAGATTCTTTGTCCTCCAGTACCCCGGCCGTGAGCATTGAACTCAGTAAAGTCCACACGTTTACCCACACCCTTCTCTGTTATTACAACTATCTTTGCCTGCTCGTCCACATGGATTGCTGCACAGAGTTCGTCACCGTCAGAAAGTTTCATACCGTTGACACCACGTCCTGCACGCCCCATGGCACGTACTTCCTGCTCACTGATTCTCAGAGCCTGGCCTCTGCGGCTGACAAGCAGAAGTTCGTCATTTCCACTTGACAGAATTGCACTGACAAGTTTGTCACCATCATCAAGCCGGGCCGCCTGCATACCACGGAATTTCGCATTACGGAACTCGTAAGTAGGAGTCTTCTTGACAATACCATTTGCTGTAGCCATGAAGAGGAACTGAGTCTCAGAGAATTCCTTAAGGCTGACAGTAGTAGTGATTTCCTCATTTGCGTTGACCTGAAGCAGACTCTTGATATGAGAACCACGGCTGCTCTTTGAAGCCTCAGGAATTTCATGGACCTTTATCCAGTATGCCTTTCCTTCATTCGTGATGAACATAAGATAATCATGGGTAGAAGCAACGAACATCTGGTTGATATAATCTTCCTCGACAAGCTTTGCAGACATGCTTCCCTTGCCGCCCCTGGCCTGACTGCGGTAAAGACTGACAGGGACTCGCTTGATGTAACCAAGCTTGGAAATAAGAACAACCATGTCCTCTTCCTTGATCATATCCTCCACATTAATCTGCTCAACTTCATTTGCAACAATCTGAGTACGTCTGTCGTCACCGTATTTCTCGGAAAGTTCATTTGTCTCAGTCTTGATGATTGCAAGTATCTTCTCATGATGTTCAAGCAGATCACGGCAATAAGCAATGAAAGCCTGGAGTTCAGCCATTTCCTTCTTGAGGTCTTCAATCTGAAGGTGTGTGAGGCGCTTGAGCTGCATGTCCACAATTGCCTGAGCCTGTACATCATCAAAGCCGAATCTCTTTTCAAGATTATTCTTTGCATCCTCAGTGTCACGGCTTCCGCGGATTATCTTTATGACTTCTTCAATATTATCAACGGCAACGATAAGCGCTTCAAGAATATGTGCACGCTCCAATGCCTTCTTAAGATCGAATTTTGTACGTCTTGTGATGACATCGTCACGGTGATCCACAAAGTATTTAATCAGATCCTTGAGAGTCAAAGTCTGAGGGCGTCCCTTGACAAGGGCCAGATTGATTACACCAAAGTTTGACTGAAGTTCTGTCTTGGCAAAGAGCTGATTAAGCACCAGCTTGGTTACTGCACCTTTCTTGAGGTCAATGACAATGCGCATACCCGCACGGTCGGAAGATTCATCGTTTGCTGCGACAATTCCATCAATCACCTTGTCACGGACAAGTTCCTTGATTCTGTTGATGAGAGTAGTCGTGTTGATTCCATAGGGAACCTCAGTAAACACGATGGATTCCTTTCCAGTCTTAGAAGTTTCTATCGTGAACTTTCCACGCACGATGACTTTTCCGCGTCCAGTCGAATAGGCCTTTTTAATTCCGTCACGACCATAGATTATGCCGCCGGTGGGGAAGTCGGGTCCCTTGATGTAATGGCAAAGTTCATCTATTGTAACTTCAGGATTGTCTATGTAAGCACAGATTGCGGCAGATACTTCACGCAGGTTGTGCGGAGGCATGTTCGTTGCCATACCGACAGCAATTCCAGTGGATCCGTTGCAGAGCAGGAACGGGAACTTTGTAGGAAGAACAGAAGGCTCGACTGTAGTGTCGTCAAAGTTGGGAACCATGTCAACGGTTTCCTTATTGATGTCGGCGACCATCTCCTCGGCAAGTTTTTCCATCTTGGACTCAGTATAACGGTAGGCCGCGGCAGGGTCGCCTCCGATTGTACCGAAGTTTCCTCCCGGAGTCACGATTATGTAACGCTGAGAAAAGTCCTGGCCCAAGCGGACGAGTGCATCGTAAACAGAAGCGTCTCCATGAGGATGGTAGTGACCCAGCACATCTCCGACGATTGTTGCACATTTTTTTGTCTTCCCGCCGGCATGGAGATTCAATTTGTCCATTGAATAGATGATTCTGCGGTGCACTGGCTTGAGACCGTCACGCACATCAGGCCGAGCACGGCTTACAATTACAGACATAGAATAGTCTATGTAAGCCTGCTTGACTTCATCTTCAATAGGAATCTTTATTATTGTTCCACCTTCTGGTGTTGTAATTTCATCCATCAGTTTTTCCTCTCTTTACACGTCAAGGTTTGCATAGATAGCATTTTCTTCTATGAAGCGGCGGCGTGGTTCAACTTCCTCTCCCATGCAGACTGAGAAAATCTTGTCCGCAGCGATTGCATCAGGTATAGTCACGACACGCATCTTGCGCACCTTTGGATCCATTGTTGTTTCCCAAAGCTGCTTTCCGTCCATTTCACCAAGACCCTTGTAGCGCTGAACATCAGCCTTGTCTCTCTTGTCACCAAGTTTCTCGAGTTCGGCATCGCGTTCTTCATCGGAATAAACATAACGGATGTAAGCTCCTTTTCCATTCCCAACCTGAATCTTGAACAGCGGCGGCATTGCAAGATATACATATCCACGTTCGATTATCTGCGGCATGTAGCGGAAGAAGAATGTCAAAAGCAAAGTGCGGATATGACTTCCGTCAACATCAGCATCAGCCATTATGATTATCTTATGATAGCGGATTTTTTCAATATTGAAGTCTTTACCGAATCCGGCACCGAGCGATGCGATGACAGGTTCAAGCTTGTCATTGTTGACAACCTTTTCCGGACGCACCTTCTCGACATTAAGCATCTTACCCCAGAGCGGAAGAATTGCCTGAGTCTTTGCATCCCTACCCTTCTTTGCAGAACCGCCTGCAGAATCACCCTCAACTATGTACAGTTCGCAAAGCTCCGGATCCTTGAGAGAACAGTCGGAAAGCTTGGCAGGAAGACCGAACCCGTCGCTGAATGTCTTTTTGCGTGAAGCATCCTTGGCCTTACGGGCAGCTATACGTGCAGTAGCTTCACCTATAGCCTTTTCAAGAATCATGTCGACAATCTTGGGATTCTGCTCGCACCAGAGCGTAAGCTTTTCCTTTACCAGAGAATCAACATAGCCACGGACTTCCGAGTTTCCAAGTTTTGTCTTAGTCTGACCTTCAAACTGAGGATCAGGAACCTTGACAGAAAGCACAGCTGTAAGGCCCGCCCTTACATCGTCACCGGTAAGTTTTTCATCCTTGTCCAGTTTCTTCTGAAGCTTTTCCCTCTGCTCAAGGAATTTATTCAGTATGACTGTAAGGGCAATCTTGAATCCGTCAAGGTGAGTACCACCTTCGTGGGTATTAATGTCATTTACATATGAATAAATGTTTTCGGTATAACCGTCATTGTACTGCATGGAGAGTTCGACAATCACATCGTTGGTCTCGCCGCTTATGTAAATAGGTTCATCAGGAACAACCTGTTTTCCTTCATTCAGATATGAAGTGAAATGCCTGATACCGCCGTCGAATTTGTATATGATTTCCTTTGGATTTTCAAGACGCTCATCACGGAATTTAATTGTTATGCCAGGATTCAGAAATGCAAGTTCCCTAAGTCTCTGGGCAAGCACATCAAAGTTGTATGTAGTAGTCTCAGTAAAAATAGTGGAATCAGCCTTCCATCGTATTGTAGTTCCATGCAGGGAAGTATCCCCAAGACATTCAACCTTAGTCTTTGGCTTTCCTTCTGCATATTTCTGCTCGTAGCGTTTTCCTTCCCTGTTGACAAAAGCTTCCATCCAGAAAGAAAGCGCATTTACGCAACTGACACCGACACCATGCAGACCGCCGGACACCTTGTAGTTTGACTTGTCAAACTTACCACCAGCGTGAAGCCTTGTAAGAACCAGCTCAAGTGCGGAAACATGTTCTGTAGGATGAATGTCGACCGGAATACCACGTCCGTTGTCCTCTACCCTACAGATGTCGTCTTTCTCAAGAGCCACTGTAATCGTATCACAGTATCCGGCCATTGCCTCGTCTATACTGTTGTCAACAACCTCATAAACAAGGTGGTGCAACCCGTTAGGTCCCGTAGAACCTATATACATACCTGGACGCTTACGAACAGCCTCCAAGCCCTTAAGAACCTGAATACTGCTGGCAGAATACTGGTTGTTTGATTCGTCTGACATTTACTTCACCCACTGCAAAAAACTCTTTCTATAATAGAGTTTAGAATCCCCATAATAGAATAATTTTAGAAATTTATTATATCTGGATTGAAAAAAAAAGTAAAGGCACGATATAATAAGCCCATGAATGAACAGAATTATCAGCCGTTTTGGAACGAAGTAATGAATCTCATCCGCGAAGAGTATAAACAGCAGGGACGTGAAAGCGAATTCACCAACTGGTGGAAAATGACTTATGTAAAGGATACTCTCTCGGAGATCACAGTGGAAGTTCCTTCAAAATTTATGTGGACTTATATGGTAGATAAAGGATACATTAAGGAACTTCAGGAAAAGCTGTACCAAATGCTCGGTATGCAGATTTCCATAACATACATAGCAAAAAACAACTTTACTTCACCAGTTACCCCACCTGAGTCCGAAGCAAAGCAAAATATACCGGCAGAACCAGAGAAGCCTATAATTCAGAGTGCACCGGAACCACAAAAAGAAAAATTGAAACCTCATCCACAACTTAGGGAAGAATGGGAATTTGAAACATTCGTTCCAAGCGAAAATACAGACCTTGCTTACAAGGCTGCACTTGCCGTAGCTGAAAATCCAGGAAAACTCTACAACCCGCTGGTAATCTACGGAGGAGTAGGTCTTGGTAAGACCCACCTCATGTGTTCAATAGGAAACTATATCTACAAGCACAGCAACGGAAAATCCAAGATATGCTTTATCAATGCAGAAAGCTTCACGAATGAATTCACAAACTCAATCCGTGACAAGACCACAGAAAAATTCACAAAGAAATACCGCGAACAGGATGTCCTGCTTCTTGATGACATTCACTTCTTTGAAGGAAAAGAAAGAACTCAGGAAGAACTGTTCCATACATTCGAAGCACTTGAAGGAAACAAAAAGCAGATGGTGTTCACCTGTGACCGGCCTCTGACAGACTTGAGCGACTTTGAACCAAGACTTCTCAGCCGCTGCGCAAAGGGATTCACGGCCAACCTTACTCCTCCAAACTACGAGACAAGACGTGCAATTCTTCAGAAGAAACTTGAAATAATGGGAAAAACTATTCCCGAAGACATAATAGACCTTATTGCAAAAAACTCTCAGACCAATGTCCGCGAACTTGAAGGATGTCTGACAACGATAATCGGTTATGCCGACCTTATGCAGGTTCCTCTCACTCTGGAGATAGCACAGAAAGTTCTTCAGGATAAATTCTCCCAGGTAACAGGCAGCAGTGTCACAATCGACACAATACAGAAAGTTGTTGCAGACCATTACAACATTTCAATCAGCGACATGAAGAGCCGCAAAAGGAACAAGAAAGTTGTGGTTCCCCGGCAAATCGCAATATACCTGGCCCGTGAACTCTGCGGTTATTCCTACCCTGAACTTGGAAACGAATTCGGAGGAAAGGACCACACCTCAATCATGCATAGCTACAACAAGGTCGCCTCGGAACTCAAAACTGATTCCCTGCTTAATTCCACTATCCAGCTTCTTATCCGCAACATACGCGAATACAAGCGGTAGACTAAAGACACGTTGTAAAAAATATGCTACAATTCTGTGGAAAAGTAGTTGATAAGTAATGAGCCTGTGGATAAGTGAAAAAAATGTGAATTCAAATTCATGTTTTATCCACTTTAAAAATCCATCTGCTGTAAGAAGTTAGAAGGCTTTTCCTTAAATTCACAGGCCTTATTATTATTACTACTAAAATTTATAAATTTATAAATTCTAGACTATGTGAATAAAAATTCATAAGTCTTGCCTAAAAGCAGGAATTTATACATTTTTGTTAAAATTTGACGAAATTTAATTTCGTATAGGAGAATAAAATGAAGTTTAGCTTTGACAGAGATGCAATGATAAAGGAAATTGCCATTGCTCAGGAAATTATCTCGACAAAGAATTCTGGTTCCATTTTGTCAAATGTTTCCCTGACAGCTTCTAACAATACCTTGACAATCAAGGCCACTGACATAAAGGTGAATTTTGAGACCCAAATTCCTGTGCAAGTCAGTGAAGAAGGTTCAACCACTGTCTATTGTGATAAACTTATGGGAATACTTACTTCATCTCCAGAAGGCGAAATTGAATTTGTCCAGTCTACTGATGAAGGCAATGACCTTGCTATTACTGTCTTTATCCGGCCTGTTGCAAAAAAAGTAGAATTCCAGATAAAGAGTATGTCCCAGGAAAAATTCCCGGACTTTGAATCAGCTGACAATGTACCATTCTTTGAAGTCCCTTCCAAGGAAATAAAGGAAATGATTACACAGACAATATTTGCTGTCAGTGAAGAGGAAACCCGCTATTTTATGAACGGTGTATTCTTTGAAAAGAGGGAAGATAATCTCAACCTTGTTGCAACTGATGGACGCCGACTCAGTTTTGCTACAAAACCAGTTCTGGCAGGTGTTCCTGATTTTCCTTCAGCAATCGTACATCCAAAAATTCTTAATGTCATAATGAAACATGCCCCTGAAGAAGGAAATATCTCAATCGCCATTATTGACAAAATGATTTTCTTCAAATTCGGTTCATACAAATTTGCCTCTGTTCTCCTTGAAGGACAGTTTCCTAATTATACACGTGTTATTCCAGAGAACCAGGCACATTCATTCCAAATAACAAAGACAGATCTTGTCAGCGCATTGAAACGCGTGGCTCTTATGGTTGATAAGAAATCAGGACGTATATACTTTAATCTGTCTGATGGAAAACTTGGAATTGTTTCTCAGAAAACAGAATTGGGATCTGCTTCCGAAGAAATTCCTTGCGAATATGCAGGTGACCCTTATTCCCTTGCAATGAATTTCCGCTATATTGATGAACCTCTTAAAGTTATTCCGACTGAGCGTATTGTCTTTGAATTCACCGAGGAGATGAAAGCTGTAACTTTGAGACCGGAACCGGCTGCCGACTATTTCCACATCATCATGCCGATGCAGAAAGAATAGTGCCGTTTCTTTCATTGTTGCCGTTCAATTTCAGGAATCTCAATAATCAGTCGATAGACCTTCTTGCAAAGGAGGTCTATTTTACTGGAGAAAACGGGCAGGGAAAAAGCAATCTGCTGGAGGCCTTATATTATTCTTCATACGCTTCTTCATTTAGAACTAGAAATGATGCCGAGATTATAACAGACGGACAGGATTCAATGAGTCTAAGGGCCTTGTTCCGTGAAGACAATGGTATAAGCCATACAACAGCAGTTACAATCGAGAAAGGTATCAAGAAGATTGAAAAAGACGGCAAGATTATTCATGACAGAAAGGAACTTGTCAATACAATGCCATGCGTTCTTTACAATCATGATGACCTTGACTTTGCCGTGGGGGCGCCGGAGCGTAGACGTTTCTTTATAGACCAGTCGCTCAGTATGTACGATGTAATGTACATAGATTTGATTAGGCGGTACAAGAAGATTCTCAAGAACAGGAATCTGTGTCTTAAGGAAAGAAAAACTTCTCTCCTTGAAACTTACGATATACAGCTCGTGATGAGTGGGCTTGAGATTCAGAAAAAGCGTAAGCAGGCTATTTTTCAGTTCAACCAGATATTTGGAAAGCTTTACCAGGATGTTTCAGGAATTGGCGGAGTCAATATAAGGTACTATCCTTCCTGGAAAAAAAATACTTCGGAAGCTGAGGAAACAGAAGTCAGTCAGGGTATCAGTGTTTCATTCGAGGATGCAAGCCTTCCTGGAATCGACGATGCGATGAATGCCTTGAAATCCCACAGGGAGGGAGAGATTTCTCTGGGTACAACTCTCAGCGGACCCCATAGGGATAGAATTGTCTTTGTAAAGGACAAAAGAAGTTTTGTTCCTACAGCCTCCACTGGACAGAGACGACTTCTGGCACTGGTGTTGAGGACGGCCCAGGCTGTCTACTACACTCAGGTGACTGGAAGAAAACCTGTTCTGCTGATGGACGATGTAATGCTTGAGCTTGATCCTGCAAAGAGACAGAAGCTTACTGCTTTGCTTCCTGAATATGACCAGCTTTTTTGTACTTTTCTTCCTGGAGAACCATATAACCTGTACAAGAAGGAGAATACAAAAGTTTATCAGATAGAGAAAGGATTCTGGAAGGAAGGTTCATGATGAACGAGATTCAAAACCTTAACGAAAATATTACGCGTATCTTTGAAAATATTAGCAGTGAAAAGATGCAGAATTCAAATTCACTTATTGAAATATGGAAAAAGATTCTTCTTAAGATACGCAGTGACAAGAATCCGAATGAAGGCAGGAATTTAGCAGACCACAGCCGAGTAGTTGATTTCAAGAATGGAATCCTTCTGATAGAGGCAGACCATCCGGGGTGGATTGAACTTCTGCAGTTCAGGAAGAAATTCATCCTGACATGCCTTAACAATGCTCTGCCAAAATTGAACATCTCTACCCTAGCCTTCAAGCTCAAGGGACGTGGAGGCGGATTGGCAGAAGATATGATTTCCAAATCTTCTCCTGAGTTGGTCCGTGTGGAAATGGAGAAACGGATTTCTAAACAGGAAGAAGAACTTGGCCAATTTGAAAAGAGCTTTGAAAATTCTGAAAAAAAAGAAAAAATCCAGGAAAACAGGCGCTTACCCCCGGAACTTGAATCAATTTTTAAAGATTTAAAAGAAAGTATGTTGACCAATTCAAAAAAATAATGTTATTATTCACCCTACTACAATTTTTGGGAAAATTTTTTTTTATAGATAGGAGTCGTTCATTATGTTACGTACATACCAACCAAGTAAAGTCAAGCGCAATAGAAAATTCGGTTTTCGCGCACGCATGAAGACACGTGGTGGCCGCTTAGTACTTTCCCGCCGCAGAGCAAAGGGAAGATGGAAGCTGACCATTTCTGACGAGAAGAAGCCATATCAGAATGGCCGCAATCAGACTGCAAAGATGTAGTCGTCTTTGACGGATTTTCGGGATGGGACCGGACTTGTTAAAAACAGGGCGTTTTACCCGTGTAGAGCACATAAAACGTCCTGCCGACATCCAAAGGCTTTTTAAAACCGGGAAAAAGGTCAGTGTTGCGGGGGCCAAGCTCTTCTATATGCTGAATGAGCGGGACATAAACCGTATAGCTTTTCCTCTTCCGCGCGGATATGGAAATGCAGTGGAAAGAAATCTATCCAAGCGTTACAGCCGCGAAACATATCGCTTTTTTAAGACACACCTGAACACCGGGTATGATATGCTGTTGCTGGTATATCCCGGAAATAATTCGTTCCATTCGCGGTGTGAACAATTTAAGACATTATGCCAAAAGGCTGGTTTATTAAAGGACTGAGCAGTTTATTTTCAAAGCTGCTTTGTCTCTTTATTCGATTTTATCAAGTTTGTATCTCTCCCCTGTTTCCTCCAACCTGTAGGTATACACCAACATGTTCTCAATATGCTTTGGAGGCTATACAGAAACACGGTCCGTTGAAAGGGCTATATCTTGCCGTCAAAAGAATCCTGCGCTGCAATCCGTATCACAAAGGGGGATATGATCCCGTTCCTGACTGATACCTGCTCCGCCGTCGACCGCTGATGCCGGATTTTAGCCCTTAAAATCTTAACAATTGAAACTTATAGTTTCTTGCAAAGGAAATTTGTATGGATAAAAATACTAAATGGGCTATAGGTCTTAGTGCGGTGGTCTTGATAGGTTCCCTTATGGTGAACATGTTCATCATAGCCCCACGTCAGCAGGCTGCAATGGAAAAGAGACTCCAGGAGCAGCAGGCTGCAGAGCAGGCTTCCGCAGAACAGGTTCAGGAGGCTGTAAATCAGATTTCCGTTCCTGAATCAATTGAATCTACTTCAGAAGAAGAAGTTGCTGTAAAGGAGATCATTCCTGAGCAGTTGATTACTATCACCACTGACAAAATACAGGTTGTATTGACCAACAAAGGCGGTGATGTTGTAAGTTACAAGCTTCTTGAACACAAAGACAAGAACACCGGTGATGGTGTCGAGATGGTGGACAATGTTTCTGACACCAACAGGGCTTTTGCTCTGACTTTCGGAGATTCAAATTCAATTCTCAACGAGACATTCAATGTAAAACGCTTTGATGACTACACAGTGGGATTCTTCCGCCAGTATGTCCAGAAGGATGAGCTGGGTAATCCACACACATTCAGCCTTGGAAAGAGATACTCATTTAAACCTGGGGAGTATGTTTTCAAGCTGGACGTTTCCATCAGCCCGGCGGATGAAAAGGGTCTTTCTGTAAACGGATATGCGTATTCACTCCGCACTTCTCCTCAGATTGGTCCACACTATGACAAGAAGAACCGCTATGACATGAGGCAGTATCTTGCTCTCCAGAAAGGCAAGCGTTTCCGCAAGGGATTTGCTTCAAAGACATACAACAAGGATTACTCTTGGTCTGGAGTGGCCGGCAAATACTTTACCATGCTGATCAAACCGGTTAATACTGAGAATATGTCTAATCTGGTCAAGTGTTCAAATACTCCCGAGAACGGTTATGAGAATTCTCAGGTTACACTGCTAAGGAATGCTTTGGCAGACGGTTCGAGCGTGAACGATGAGTATTATATCTATGTCGGTCCAAGAAGCGAAAAGGAACTTATCAGATACAATTCCATAGACAAGAATGGTTGGGGGCTGCTGAATGCAAAATTCAACGAGGCTCTGCAGACTAGCGGTTTGTTTTCTTTCATAGAAGTTGCCCTGAAGTGGGCTCTGGAGATGATACAGAAGCTGGTTAAGAACTGGGGTGTTGCTATTATAGTTCTTACAATTCTCCTTAAGATTGTTCTTTTCCCGCTGAACAAGAGCTCCTCGATGGGGTCCCTCAAGATGCAGCAGCTTCAGCCTCAGATGCAGGCTCTTCAGGAAAAGTATAAGGATGATCAGCAGAAACTCGCTGCCGAGACACAGAAACTTTACAAGCAGGCTGGATATAATCCTGCCACAGGTTGTCTTCCGATGATTCTGCAGATGATAATCCTCATTTCCCTTTACAATGTTTTCAACAACTACTTTGAATTCCGCGGTGCAAGTTTCATTCCTGGATGGATTGATGACCTGAGCGTGGGAGACAGCATTGTTACTTGGGAGAAGAATCTGGGAATACTCTCGACAATTACTGGTAATGCTCTGCGTGCACTGCCTATCATCTATCTTGTGACACAGCTTCTCAATGGAAAAATCACACAGTATGGCGGAATGGGCGGAAACCAGAAGCAGATGAAGTTCATGATGTATGGACTCCCGCTGATTTTCTTCTTTATGTTCTACAATGTGCCAAGCGGACTTCTTATTTATTGGATTGTCAGCAATATTCTGCAGATGGGACAGCAGGTCATAATTAACAGAATTATGAAAAATGAACGTGCCAAGATTGAAAAGAACAAGCCACCTGTAAATGTGAATGAGCAGAAATTCAAGGGCGGCAAGAAAAAACAACGCTAAAAATCATTACGAGGTATGATATATGGTTTACGAATATGAAGCAGAGACTGAAAAGGATGCCATTGAAAAGGCAGCACAGGAATTGGGACTGGAAAAGGACCAGTTTGATGTGGAAATCCTTGAGACTCAGAAGAAATCTTTTTTCAAGAAGGGTTATGTAAAAATCCGTGTGATTCCGGTGGACAGCCAGGAACATGTTCAGCCTGAATTTGACGGTAAGGTTCCTAATGCAACTACAAGGGCGAATAATCCTTCAATTGTTGCTAATCCGATGCCGCAGGATGAATTTGAGCAGAAACTTCTTGACTTTGTCTCCCAGATGATTACTAAGATGGGATACGAGGTTACTGTGGAAGTTATGTTCCGTGAAGACAAGAAGATCGGCATCAAGCTGACCAGTGAAAGTTCTTCAATTCTTATTGGACGCAAAGGAAAGAATCTTGATGCAATGCAGCTTCTCGCAAATGTCTATGCTGGACATCTTGGAAAAGAGGATATCCGTGTGATTCTTGACAGTGAGAATTACCGCATCCGCCGCGAAGAAAGCCTTGTCCGTCTTGCTTATGTAACTGCCGACAAGGTTCGTCAGAGCCGCTCTACCCTTCTACTTGAGCCGATGAATCCGTTTGAGCGCCGCCTGATTCATACTACACTGAATGATATCCCTGATATTGAAACCAAAAGCGAAGGAGATGGTTTGTATAAGCAGGTGCGTGTCATATTCAAGGGTGTGCGCTGATTTTTTTGATTGAGGTGTACTTATGAAGAAAGCTCAGGTAAGGCTTTTATGTCTGCTGCTTACGTTCAGTTCCTGTTTCAGTGTGTTCGGACTTGCTCCTTCCGAGATTGTGGATTCTAAAATTCTCAGCGAGGTTAGGAAAAATGGAGGAACACTTCAGAAGACTTACTACAAGCAGGATAAATTGTCCCTTGAGCTTCTTCCCGATACTACCTTTGCAAAGAAGGCTATGAATATATGGCCATCTTCCGAAGGTACTCCGGTATTTGTCGCAGAGACATTGAATGTTATTTCCAAGTCTGAACTGAACAGTTCCTCTCCTGAGTCTGTGACATTGGAAAAGGCGTCACAGGTGATGCGTTCCATAAGCAGGATGAAGGGTATGCAGTACTATTCCAACACCAATAAGAAGTGGCAGACCTTGTACAAGGATGCTTACTGCATCAAGGGACCAAAGGACAGGTCTAAGGTTCCGGACGACACCTCCGGTACTGCTGACGGAAAGACTTTGTATATAATGCAGAATGACAATTCATTCGGAAAGACAAATTACCGTCTTGACTATGGGCAGTCAGATACAGAGATTTCTATTGTCTATTCAAACACCACCGCTATGTATGTGGGACCGTTCAAGGCTGTAGATGTTGGTAACCTTTACGTGTACATTGTAGTTACCGACTGTGGAGACGACTTTGTGGTCTACATGCTGACAATGTCAAAGTTTCCTGCAATGGACTTTATGGAAAGCAAGATGAACGATTCATTTAGTTCACGATTGAATGCGATTTTCACCTGGTTCTGCAAAGAGTTCCGGTAGTAATAAAAATTGCGTTTTGGAGGATATATGAAAAAAACAGTTTTCGTACTGCTGTTCAGCAGTATTTTACTTTCGTTTGGAGGTTGTAAACCCGCTATGAACAAAGCATTGGAAGGAAAAGAAGGTCTTTTTGCTGTATTGGATACTGCAAAGGGAGAAATTGCTGTGGAACTCTTTTATAAGGAGACTCCACTGACTGTGACCAATTTTGTTGGACTTGCCGAAGGAACTCTTTCTGCCGCCAAAGGAAAGAAGTTTTATGACGGATTGAAATTCCACCGCGTTATCAGCAAGGCAAACGGTGATAATCAGGACTTTATGATTCAGGGCGGTGATCCTCTGGGGAATGGCACCGGCGGTCCTGGATACAAGTTCCCTGATGAGATTGTGGACAGTCTTACTTTTGACAAGCCAGGATATCTTGCAATGGCTAATTCCGGCCCTGCCACAAACGGAAGCCAGTTCTTCATCACAATTGTACCTACTGAGTGGCTTGACGGAAAGCATACAATTTTTGGTGCCGTGGTTGATTCAGACAGC
>CAMNHD010000003.1 GCA_946538875.1 uncultured Treponema sp. | reverse complement strand
TGGAGCCAAGCACAATCTTGAAGAGATATTTGAAAAAATCAAATTCTAGAATTACCTGCAGAGTCAAGATCGTTTCCGTGATGTATTGTAAAAGATTTTACCGTCTCGATCATCTTACTCTGCAGAAACGAAAGCCATTCCATCTGTTCTCAGTTCTCCTCCTGATGATTACAGTATAGACAAAGCTCTACTTTCCCGCCTGCTGTGGCAAATGCCGCTGCAATACATACTACAACAAATGAAAACCGGGGTCTGCATCTTTGGAAACAGTTTGAAAGCTGCGCCACCACACTTAATTTATTTTCTGAACCAAAGAAAGAATCTCTTTCTGTGAAAGTCCCTTTTCCGATGTAATTGAGAAAGTATAGTCACCGCTGATCCATGACGCAACGTTGAACAGTTTTTCCGATCCCCGGAGAAGCACCTGTATCCCTGCGTCGTTGACATGACGGTTCACCTCGTAAGAATTAAAGTCACCGCTGATATCCAGATTGCCCTCCGCCTTGCGGACACGCAGCTGATCAGCAGATTCCGTCACATCCTTACCGTCTGTGTAAATCACTTCAATCAGTTCATTTTTGATGACGCGGATGCTTTTTATAGAAAGTCCCTCTTTTACAGATTCCGGAGTATTCAAGCTAAAGCCCGCCTTACCCGCAGCCTGAGACAGACTCCTGCAGCTTATAAACGGATTAGGCATTCCTACCATTTCGTCCATCTCATCATCCTCTTCAGAAATTTCTCCGGAACTATTTTCTACATCACTTGCATTGCCTACAGTTTTCTCCGGCCCGGTCTGATCAGGATCAGTGACAGCCCCTTCACCGCCTTCAGTTTTGCCGTCAATTTTGTCGTCTGTTTTACCACTTAAATCTTCATTATCCGGGGCATTCTCTCCGCCCAAAGATGAATCCTCAACAGACTGCTGCTGTCCAGCACCAGCATCCTGTCCAAGCTTTTGAGTCGTAGCACATCCGGCAAGCCCCAGCGAAAATGCAAAAGCCATACCAGCCATGCAGCCTAATATTATTTTTTTCATACAGAACTCCTATTTTCTTAGCTCTGCATATTTTATTACAATTCGGCCTTCCTTTGCAACACAATCACAGTCAAATCATCCTTCACCTCAACCCCAGAAGTAAACTGCGCAAAGCGTCCAAGAACATAGTCAAGCTTACCATGTGCATCAAGAGCACCGCATTCCGCAAAAGCCTCGCCAATCCGCTCAGTGCCAAATTCCTCACCGGCAGCGTTGCGGGACTCGCTCAGGCAGTCGGTATAAAGAATCACCGCATCCCCAACATTCATGGAAAACTTAATAGCCTTGTACTCAGGATCCAGACCGCCGATTCCAATTATACTGTTCGCACAAGCCTCCTTACCTTCCTCAACAGGAATTTCAAGCGGAACAGATTTACCAGTCTTTGCAAGACGGCAGAAAGCCTTGGGATGCCCGGCATTGATAAATTCAACCTTACCATTCTTTACCCTGAGCAGAATGCCGGTCATATAGTTCTCGATATCACCCTTCTCCGCAACCAGAGTATCGTTGATTTTCTTCATCGTAACAGAAAGCGGCAGTTCATAACATTCCCTAAAACTTCTGTCAATCACAGCCTTGCCCAGCATCGTGACAAGTCCCGAAGCAATACCGTGACCCGAAACATCAAACAAACCGGCCCCAAGAAACACATCGTCCCTGCAGAAAAAATCATATAAATCTCCGCTAACCCCGGACTTGGGCCTGAATGTATAGGCAATATCCCACCCCTTGACCACAGGAGCCGAATGCGGATAAAAACTCTTCTGGACATAGACAGCAAGGGTCATATCCCTGTCGGACTGTCTCTTGGCTTCCTCCAGCTGGTTGTTGAACTCAGAAAGCTTTTCATTTGTCTCGGAAAGTTCCCTGGTTCTGTCCGCAACCTTCTTCTCAAG
This sequence comes from uncultured Treponema sp., assembly GCA_946538875.1. Next base: position 19,754 of record CAMNHD010000003.1, on the reverse strand, counting down.
ATGCGCGTTAAGGTATTCAGCCTCCCGTCTGGAATTAGCAAAACGGTTTGCCATGATAAACAAAAGCGTAATCACCGCAAGCTGCCAGCCAAAAGATGACAGATACACAACATTATACAGCTTAAGCACAGTATGCAGCAGAAGATCGGCAAGAACCGTAAGCACCATGGGCGAAAATCCGATGAGCAGAGGAACAATCTCTGAATTCTTACGGCGTATACTTACAATCATGATAAACAGAATGTAAAGCATAGGCGGCACCAGGAAAAGCTGGAGACTGTCACGCACAGAATGCAGTGTAGGATAGTCCGGCACAAACATCACAATGGTAAACGGCACAATCACAAAGACAAGCCTTATCACAGTTACAATCCAGTTACGCCTGCGCTTAAGGAAAGAATTCACAAAACTAGTCAAAAGGAAGGGCAGAACAAAAGTCAGACCGTTGGACACAATCTTCTGGAACCACAGAAACGGGAACCAGTCAGTCGGCATTCCGGGAATATCGTTGATGTAAAAGACAGAAAGATAAAGCACCGACACCACATTTATAAGCGCAAAAATAAGATTTTCCCTCTCCTCCGGCCGCTTTACATAAATCATAAAGTGGTACCATGCAATTATCAGCATAAAAAAAGCAAAGAGCAAGTGGATTTTACTGTTCCAAAAATTATCCCTGGCCGCAAGACTGAACGCATCTTTTGCATTACCCACAAAGGGCACAGAAACCAGAGAACCTTCACCGTCAACCCAGATTTCCACCACAAGTTCGTTCACACCATCGCGCAGAAGGCACGAAGGCATCGAATAAGCCCTGCTGAGATTCCACGCACTGAATTCATTCTCCGGCCCAAAGCGGCCCGCACTTCCAATCAGCATACCATTCAGATAAGTCCGGTCAGCCATGGTTATCTGTCCCAGCCATACCGCAGGCTCGGTTCTGTCAAAACCATCCGGCAGCGAAAACCGTGTCCTGACCCAGACCGTACCGGTGCCGCCCGGTATCAGTTTAGCAAGATTATCAAGCTGGAAATAATCCATCGCTGTAAAATTGTCACCGCAAAGCGCCGGATTACTCAGACTGTAAGCCCAATTATCCCTCAGCTCAAGGCGTTGTCTGTCGGTTCCCTTACAAGCTGTTACGGCAAGACACAAGAAAAAGGCAAAAATTGCAGCCAAACGTTTTAAAGACATGACAAACCTCCGCTATATACTGATAGTACCACTATCAGCTATTCCAGTATAACTGAGGTTTGTTTTTTTATCAAGAAGTATTTAGTTCAAAAGGAGCACACTGCACCCCTTCCCCGTGTTTCATGGTTCCGTGGGTCCCTGCCCACTCCATTGCTACGCAACCGCAAGGCGGCCATTCCACCCGGGGCTAGGCTGTCAGCAAGAAAGACTCAACGCGTCCACTGGGCAAGTTCTTCATCAGTGCAGAGAACTTTATGCGTTCCTTCCAAAGAATGCACTGTACCCTTGTTGTAGTCAATGCCGCTCTCCGCATAGTTGTAGGTCTCAATAGACCTGTTTTTTTCAACAACAGGATTAGGGCGCGGTATAGCAGACATAAGGCTTCTGGTATAAGGGTGCACCGGATTGGAAAAGATTTCCTCAGTGGTGCCCGTTTCAAGCAGATGGCCCAGGTGCAGAACACCGATACGGTCACTAATATACTTGACCATACTAAGATCGTGAGCAATAAACAGATAGGCGCATCCCGTCTCAGCCTGAATGTCCTTCAGAAGATTCACAACCTGTGCCTGAATAGAAACATCAAGTGCACTGATACATTCGTCTGCAATAATCAGCTTGGGGTTCAGTATAAGTGCGCGGGCAATACCGACACGCTGTCTCTGTCCACCGGAAAACTGATGCGGATAACGGTCAACATGCTCCGGAGCAAGCCCCACTTTTTCCAGAATCTTAAGAATCTTCTGGTGGCGCTCAGCCTTTGAACTGTACAGGTGATGAATATCAAGACCTTCACCGATAATCTCGCCCACCTTCTTGCGCGGGTTAAGACATGCCATAGGATCCTGGAAAATCATCTGCATGTTAGTGCGCAAAAACTTTTGGTCGGCACGGCTCATCTTTTTGGTTATATCACGGCCTGCAAAAGTAATCTTACCGGAGGTCGGGTCGTAAAGCCTTATTACGCTGCGGCCGATTGTACTTTTTCCAGAACCGGACTCTCCAACCAGACCGTAGGTTTCTCCTGGATACAATGTAAAGGAAACGTTGTCCACAGCCTTGACTGTATATGTGGACGTCATCTTGAAATACTGCTTAAGATTCTCCACCTGCAGCAAAGGTTCTTTTTCGCTTGCGCCGGAATTACTTGTCTGCATAGCGGGCCGCCTCCTTTTTCATAGATTCGATTCTTTCTTTAAGTTCAACAGGCATCTCCACCTTAGGAGCTCTTGGATCCAGAAGCCATGTGCTTGCCGCGTGTGTATCGCTTACACTAAACTCAGGAGGTTCAAGACGGTCGTCAATATTAAGCGCAAAAATATTGCGTGGAGCAAAGGCATCGCCTGGTACCGGATGCAGAAGATTTGGCGGAGAACCGGGAATAGTATACAGACGGTCATTAGTCGTATCCAAATCCGGCATAGCAGAAAGCAGACCCCATGTATACGGATGGCGCGGATCAAAGAAGATTTCATCAGCCGTACCGCGCTCAACAATCTTGCCTGCATACATAACATTGATGTAATCGGCAACCTTTGCCACAACACCAAAGTTATGTGTAATAAAAATAACCGAAAGGTTTCTTTCCTTTTGAATCTTGCGGATAAGGTCAAGAATACGCGCCTGGATAGTCACATCAAGTGCGGTTGTAGGCTCATCGCAGATAAGAAGCTCTGGATTACAGGCAAGGGCAATAGCAATAACAATGCGCTGTCTCATACCGCCGCTGAGCTGATGCGGATAATTCTTCATGCGGTTCCTGGCGTCAGTGATTCCCACTTCTTCAAGAAGATGCAGGGCTTTGTTATAGGCTTCCTGCTTAGGAATGTTGTAATGGTAAATCATTCCTTCCATAATCTGCTTACCGATGCTCATCGTCGGGTCAAGGCTTGTCATCGGGTCCTGGAAAACCATTGCAATATGCTTACCGTTCAGTTCGCGGCGGATTTCCTTAGTGCTCATCTTGAGGATGTTGTAATCCTTTGGCTCTTCGTTTTCAGGACGTGAGTAGTAAAGAATCTCTCCGCTGTTCACGGTGGCATTCTTTGCAAGGATACCCATAACGGCCTTTGTTGTAACGGATTTACCTGAACCAGATTCACCGACAATTGCAACAGTCTGGCCGCGCTTAAGCTCAAGGTTGACACCGCGTATTGCATGTACCATTCCCGCCGTGGTTTTAAACGAGATGGAAAGATCCTTCACGCTGAGGATTGTGTCCTGGTTATTCGCATCTTGATTCATAGTCATCTCTTACTGTTCCTTAAGTTTAGGGTCAAGTGCCTCACGCAGACCATCAGCCAGAATGTTAAAGCTGAGCATAAGCAGGGCAAGCACTAAAATCGGCGGAATAATCTGGTACGGGTGCGTGGTAAAACTGTTGAAAGCATCGGAAATCAGAGAACCAAGGCTGCACTGCGGCACAGGAATACCAAGTCCGACAAAGGAAAGGAATGCTTCTGTAAAAATGGCTGTCGGAATGCTGAACATTGTCTGTGTGATTACCTGACCGATAATATTCGGTAGAACCTCATGGAAAATAATTGCAAAGTTCTTTGCTCCCAAAGTGCGGCTCGCAAGAACAAACTCACGTTCCTTAAGATTGAGCATCTCCGCCCGGGCAATGCGGCTCATTCCAATCCACTCAGTAATCATAAGGGCAAAGATGATTGTCGCGATTCCGGGCTTAAGCACCAGCATCAGCAGGGTCACTATGACAAGCCGCGGTATACCGTTGATTATTTCCGATATACGCTGCATAGTGCTGTCCACCATGCCGCCAAAGTATCCGGAGACAAGGCCGTAACTCAGACCGATAATCATGTCAATTAAAACCGCGATTATTGAGATATAGAGGGAAACCCTGGTACCCATCCATGTTCTTGTCCAGATGTCGCGTCCAAGCACGTCGCTGCCGAACCAGTAATAGGTATCAGTATCGCCGTTCTTTTCATACATGTTGATTTTCTTAACTCCCGAAGTCGTCTTGAGCACTTCGTTACCATTGAAAACAGGTGTTTTTTCAAAACCCTTGACACGGGGGGCATAATTCTTCTGCTCAAGATTCTGGGATGAATAGCTGTAAGAATTCATGTTCGGGCCGATAAAAGCCATCAGCACAATCAAAATGATAAAACATGAAGCTATGACCGCACCTGGATTGCTGAAGAATCTCTTGCGCACTTCCGTCCAATAGCTCAGGGACGCAAAGTTTGTATCAATTTTTGTTGCAGAAACATCTGTCTTGAGTTCAAAATCACGCTCAAAGAAACCTGGGGCTTCCTTACTCTGTTCTTTTTCCTTATTACTCATGGACTGCCTCCGAAAGTCTGATTCTTGGGTCGATTATTCCGTAGAGGATATCCACTACCAACATTATGCCTATGTACATGGCACTATAAATAAAGCTAAGCGAAATAACCACATTATAGTCATTTGACTGAATGGCCGTAACCAACAGCGATCCGATTCCAGGAATTGCAAAGATTTTTTCAACCACAAGGGAACCTGTCATCAAATCCACAATAAGTGGAGCCAAAACTGTAATTATCGGGATAAGAGTATTACGCAGGGCATGTTTCCAAATCAGTCTAAAGCCATAGATACCCTTGCTTTCTGCCAACTGAATATATTCACTGCCAAGCGACTCCATCATTTCCGTGCGTGTAAACCGCGCAATGGAAGCCAAAGTGAACAGACTCAGCGAAATACTTGGCAAAACAGAGGAAATAAAGGGGCGGGCATTGGAATACAGCATGGGGAACAGCTTGAGCTTAAATCCAAACTGGTAGCTCAGCGCCAAAGCGAACACATAACTAGGAATCGAAACGCCAAGTACTGATATTATAGTAGAAAGTGTGTCCCAAATCCTTCCGTGCCAGACCGCCGCTATTATTCCTAAAAGCATTCCAATCAGTGCACCTAAGAAGACCGCCTGTCCACCTATGCGGATACTTACAGGAAGTCGTTGTGCTATAAGGGTACTGATTGGTGTGTTTTTGCTGATATTGTAACTTACGCCAAAGTCACCACGGAACATGTTGCCCACGTAACTAAAAAACTGGACCACCACGGGTTTATCCAGACCATACTTTGAGTAAAGTGCAGCCTTTTGGTCCGGCGTAAGCTTTTCATCATTAAAGGGGGAACCTGGCATCAACTGCAGAAGCACAAACAAAATAAGAGTTATGGCCAGTAACGTGAAAATAGAAATTAGGAGCCGCTTAAAGATATACTTCTTCAAAATGAAATCCTGTATATGTGGGAATTTCCTGAATCCGACCGCAAAAGGATCTTGACCCGGGAGTGTCCGTCCACTTTTTATGCACCAGGCAGTAAAAATGTCCAAACACTCCCATTATAGTCAAAACTTGCACCTTTGCAAAGAGACAGATTTTTTTCAGTTTTTGCTTGCGCGCTTGAATACGCGGTTAAGGGCAACTGCGTGGTATTCGATTCCCTTAACGTTGGACTTTACCATACATGCATCAGACTGCTGGTACACAGGGAAAATCACTGCATCTTCAAGAACATAGCGCTCTGCATGCTTAAGGGTTGCCCAGCGTTCAGCAGGCTTCTGTGCCAGGTCGCCGGTAACACAGCGCTCAATTTCCTTGTCGTAGTCTGCATTGCTCCAGAAACCGTAGTTATTGGAATTATCAGTGACCCACATTCCAAGGTAAGTCATAGGATCAGCATAGTCCGGGCCCCAGCGGGTAAGTCCAAGCTGGAATGTTCCATCCTGCATATCCTGGACACGCTGCTTCTTTGGTTCGACACGAAGATTCAGGACAAGACCTGGCAATGTGCTTTCAATCTGTTCCTTGATAACAGCAGCCACATTCTGCTGGATAGAAGTGTCGTCAACAATCATCTCAAAGACAAAAGTATTCTTTCCAAGTTCTGAACGTGCCTTATTGTAGTACTCAAGAGCCTTAGCCTTGTCAGAATCGCAGAACTCAGGGAATTCCTTCTGGATAACTGTAAAGTCTTCACCCTGATCGCTGTAAGCATACTGGCTTGGAACTGCTGTGTATGTTGCAATGGAACCGTCCTTTACGACATTTGCAACGATTGACTCACGGTCAATGGCATGTGTAAGAGCCATGCGGAGATTCTTGTTTGCAAGTTCAGGAACATCGCGCATCATCGGGCTGATGTACCACAGATAACCGGCACCCACAGTAAGGAACTCAGGGTCATCCTTTACCTGGTCAACCTGATCACCGGCAAGCTTGATGATGTCAAGGTCACCGTTCTGATAGCTGAGCAAAGCCTGCTGGCTGTCCTTGATTACCTGATAATTCAGACCGTCAAGTGTGATGGAAGCTGCATCGTAATACTTATCGTTTTTCTTGAAAGTAAAGCTGAGTGCTGCCGGCTGGTAGTCAGTCAGAATAAAGGCACCGTTGCTGAGCACTGTGTCAGCGCTTGTAGCATAGCGGTTTCCGCACTGTGTATAGAATTTCCTGTTGACCGGATAGAATGTCGGGAAGTAAAGAATCTTGTCAAAGAATGAAACTGGAACTTCAAGCTCAACCTTGAAAGTCTTGTCATCCACAGCACTTACACCCAGAGAATCAACCGGCATCTCTCCGGCAATAATCTTGGCGGCATTCTTTACCTGGCCGATATCAGAGAGCATGTATGAATACTCGGAAGACACAGCAGGATCAACTGCACGCTGCCACCCGAACACAAAGTCATCTGCTGTAACAGGCTCACCGTTTGACCAGAAGGCATCGTCACGGAGTTTGAATGTGTAAGTCAAACCGTCTTCTGAAATTGTCTCTGACTCACAGATTGCATTTGCTGTAGAGCCGTCTGCATTCATCTGCTTAAGACCATCAGTAAAGTTTGCAATCACCTCAAAAGATGTTCCGTCAGTTGCTTCCTGAGGATCCAGGCTCTGAACCTCAACCTCGACCATTACGTTGATGACTTTAGATGCCTTGGAAGATTTATTTCCGCCGCAAGCCACGAGTGAAAAAAGGCCCATTGCCATTACGGCAGACACAAGACCCTTTGTAAGAACTTTCATGATAGTCCTCCAAACTTTGAAAATTTTTCAAAAAAAAGGAGTCCCAAGCCTAAACCTGTAAACTCCTTTGTTGGTTGCATTATATTGAAACACCACTATCTTGTAAAGTATGGCGTTACAAAATAGCGGTCTATGTAAACACAAATTTTTAAATAGTTCCTCAACTTGTCAGTTTAGTCCGGCATCCTGCGGTATTCCTCGAACTTTGCCTGCATTTCCTGATCCTTGTTCTTGTCGAAGAGACTTACAACCACTGTGACAACCAGGTTGATAAGGAATGAAGGAAGAATCTCGTAAATGCCGAAAATCCAGTTAAGCTTGGCCGGCAGCAGGTTCCAGACAATCACAGTGATTCCACCGCAGATAAACCCTGCAATGGCACCCTTGTTTGTGGTACCCTTCCAGAAAAGCGCAAGCAGAATTATCGGGCCAAGAGTACCGCCGAAACCAGCCCATGCATAACTGACCAGCTTAAAAATGGAACTGTCCTTGTCAAGCGAAAGCAGGAAGGCAACCGCCGCAACCGCAAACACAGCAATACGGCTCACGTTAAGCAGTTCCTTGTCAGAAGCATTCTTCTTGATGATTCCCTTGTAGATATCCTGGCTGAAAGAAGAGGATGCCACCAGAAGCTGACTGTCAGCAGTGCTCATCGCAGCAGCAAGAATCGCACAAAGGAAGATTCCCGCCACGAACGGAGGGAACATCACCTTGAGAGTTTCACTGAATACTGTCTCCGCAGCACCGGCACTCAGAATAGTCGGCTGCAGGTAGACGGAACCCAGGGAACCAACTATAACGGCAATGGAAAGCGCAATCACAACCCACACCGTAGCAATGCGGCGGCTTATTTTGATTTCACGGTTGCTTCTGATTCCCATAAAGCGGATGATAAAATGCGGCATTCCAAAATACCCTAGTCCCCAGACCACAGCAGAAACAATAGAGACAAAACTGAAGTTCTGATTATCGGTGAATGCCTTCTGCATAGTGTCACTAAGGGAATTGAACTTTCCACTCATTGCCTCCTCTGCAAAGGTATTGACCTTTGCGATTGCGGCAGCAGGTCCGCCCAAAGTGACAACCATGATTGTACCGGTAAGCAGCAGAGCAATAAGCATAAGTGTACCCTGCACAAAGTCAGTGGTGCAGACCGCAAAGTATCCGCCTGTAATCGTATAGGCAAGAATCACCACCAGACCGATAACCAGTCCCACATGGTAAGGCAGCCCGAACACAGAATTGAACAGCTTGGCACATGCCACAAAACCAGAAGCAACATAGACCGTAAAGAAAATAATATTGAACAGAACTGTAACAGTTCCAAGTATACGCCTCTTGTCATTAAAACGGTTGTTCAGGAATTCCGGAATTGTAATGGAGTTTCCAAATGTAATGGTGCACTTGCGCAGCCTCTTTGCAACGATAAGCCAGCTCAGGTAAGTGCCCAGGACAAGACCTATGGCCGTCCAGGTAACATTTTTGATTCCTCCGAGATATGCCACACCAGGAAGCCCCATCAAAAGCCAGCCGGACATATCAGAAGCCTCTGCACTCATGGCAGTGGTCCAAGGCCCCATCTTACGGCCACCAAGAAAAAAGTCCTCGGAGTTGTTGTTTTTCTTCATGAACTTTAAACCGACAAAAATCATAAGTCCAAGATACAGAATAAAGGCAATGATCTGCTGAATCATTGCGCCAGTCAAGGCACCATTCATAAGTGTCCTCCATAATTTGGAATCGAATCAGAACGTAGTCTATAAGATATCACGCATTTTTTCAACAAGAGCCAACCGCCCATGGAAATCAATTTCAATAAAAAGAATTCCAAAGTGGCGGAAGGGAGCAGAACGGGTTTGCTGAACCTCAGCCCTGCCCGTAATTGACACACAGCACAAAATATCTAAAATAGAATTCATGAAATCCCAACTTACAACGCTCTGCTACCTAGAAAAAGACGGACAATACCTTATGCTGCACCGCACATCAAAGGCCAATGACGAAAACCATGACAAATGGATTGGCGTAGGCGGTCACTTTGAGTTTCAGGAAAGTCCCGAAGACTGTCTCATTCGCGAAGTAAAGGAAGAGACCGGGCTTACCCTGAACAGCTGGGCATTCCGCGGAATAGTAAGCTTTATCTCTGATGACCATCCTGCAGAATACATGCATCTTTACACAAGTCAGGATTTCAGCGGCCAGCTTACCGATTGCAACGAAGGTCAGCTCGAATCGGTAAAAAAAGAAAATATAAAAGAACTGAATCTCTGGGAAGGCGACAAGATTTTTCTTGATCTTCTTACCAAAGACGTACCTTTCTTTTCTCTAAAGCTAATCTATAAAAATGGAATTCTCGTAAGCAGAACTCTTGACGGAAGGCCAATATGAAAAAACTCAACTCCAACAAACTGATTAAACTTCTCAGCCTCTGCCTGATGCAGATATTTACACTTGCCTCCACCAGCTGCACAATACTTTTCAATTCCCACAGTTCCCAAAAGTCCCAGGGAACAGGAAGCAATACCGCCAGGACTGATGGAACCGTCATCTACAACACAGCAACAGACCTTGACTGGGACAGCCACATCACTATCACCTCAGACAAGTTCACTGACTTTAAAGAAGGTGACTTTTTAATCTTCAGCTATCAGAGTGACACACAGGCCGAATACCACAACCTGAAAATCTATTCAAGCGACTGGACCAATTTAAGCGCAGGAACCCTGACAAACGCCTCTCTTTCAGAAGGAGCCTTCCAGGCAACAGCTCCCGGCGGAACAGTCTCTTACTGCCCCACAAGCAGCGAGATTCAGCAGATAAAGCAGAATGGCCTGATTATCCACGGATACGGCATGAAGCTGCTGTCAGTTGCAATAAGCAGCAGTTCTTCGCAAGACTCAAGCCAGGACGGCTCGGGTACAGACGGACAGCAGCAGGACAACACACCCACAACCCCCTTACCAAAGCCGCAGACACCAAAGGACACCCCGGTGGCAGAACATGGCGCACTCCACGTAGACGGAGCCTATCTTTACGACAGTCACAACAACCGCTACCAGCTGTACGGAATGTCCACACACGGAATCAACTTTGGAGAAGATTTTTCCCGCTACCTGAACAGCGAGGCATTACAAACCCTCCGGGATGACTGGAACACCAACTGCATACGGATTGTACTTTACCCCAGAGACTACAACGGCTACTGTAACGGCGGCAATCAGGCAGAACTAAAGCAATTGATGTGCAGCGGAATAGACGCAGCCACAAAACTCGGCATGTACGTGCTCGTTGACTGGCACGTTCACAACTACAACCCCACCGACACCCAGAATGAAGCCGTCACTTTTCTAAGCGAGATATCCGCAAAGTATGCGGAATACCCCAACGTCCTTTACGAAATATGCAACGAACCTACAAACTCCAATTGGAACACCGCGATAAAACCTTACGCCGAGGAAGTGACCGCCGCCATCCGCAAGAACTCTACAGACAGCATCGTGATTGTAGGAACAAACACATGGTCCCAGGACATAGAAGACCCGGCCGCTTCTCCGCTCAGCTACAAGAACATAATGTACACATTCCACTTTTATGCAGACTCACACCAGGACAGCTTCCGCAGCAGAGTGGAAAATGCTGTAAAAAACGGGCTCCCTATCTTTGTCACGGAATTCGGCACCTGCGACGCAAGCGGTAACGGAGGATTCAACAGGGAACAAAGCGTCAAATGGTTTGATCTTCTTGACCGATACAGCATCAGTCACTGCAACTGGAGCCTATGCAACAAAAACGAAACCGCAAGCGCAATCCTAAGCTCCTGCGGCAAAACCTCCGGCTGGACGGAATCAGATCTCAGCGACAGCGGAAAAATTGTTTACGAACATTTCAGGACCCTGACCCGCTAGCATTCTGTTTTGGCAACAGCCATCGCGGGTCATCCCAGTACCTACGCACCCACATCTGGCCCCACACGCTGTGCTCAAGCGCCACAAAAAAAAACGCCCCGGAAAGCAAACCGCAAAGGGTCCGCAATCCGGGGAAGCGTCAAAGCAAAAACAAAATCCTATTTCTTGAGCAGGGCAGCAAAAGGATTATAAGTCTCTCCGTCATCGTCATCCTTGTGGCTGGACATATACTCATGGGCATTATCCTGCTCCTCGTTGCTCACCACGGGGCTAAGACTGATTCTCTTTTCGTCGGAATCAATCTGGTCAACAATGACCTCCATCCTGTCACCCGCATGGAACACCTTCTGCAGATTAGTGTTGCGCTCAACATTCAGCTTGGAAACATGGACAAGACCATCAACCGCCGGCGCAATATTCACGAACACACCAAATCCCGCCACACGTGCAATGGTACCTTCAATGCGTGAGCCAACAGGGAACTTTGCGGCAACATCATCCCAAGGATCCTTCTCCAGTTCCTTCATGCTAAGGGAAACACGCTCGCGCGCCCAGTCAGCCTTGATAATCTTGGCTGTAATCTCCTGACCTTCCTTGAGGACATCAGAAACATTGTTCACGCGCACATGCGAAATCTCGCTTACAGGCAGCAGTGCCTGGAAACCGTTCACATTGACAAATGCGCCATAGCTTTCAAGACTCATCACAGTACCAGTCACCACAGAACCGACGGTAAGTTCCGCCGCAAGCTTCTTCTTCTGGGCATCAGCCTCTTCCTCAAGAATCACGCGGTTGGAAACTACAATATTGCGTCCCTCGTTCTTGAACTCCTGAATGCGGAAAGTAAGATGCTTACCGACATATTCAGCAGGTTCCTTGCGCTGCTTAAAGCCCATCTGCGAATACGGACAGAATGCGCGTGTGCTGCCGATCATAACCTCAAAGCCGCCCTTGATTTCCTGAGTCACATGACCTTCAACCGGAATACCATTCTTCCATGCGTTTTCAAGAACATCGTTATTGGTATCCTTTCCAGCAAGCTTGGTGGTAAAATGAAGTTCCTCATAATTGTTCTTCAAAAAGTAAACCTTGATTTTATCCCCGACATTCACAGAAACATTTCCATTTTCGTCAGCAAGTTCCGACTTGGCCAGGATACCCTCGGACTTAAGTCCCAGATCCAGGAAAATAGTGTCGTCGGTGATAGCCACAATGGAAGTTTCGACCATCTGGCCAGGTTCATATAATTTCTTTGCCATTTTAAAATCCCCTAAAAATTACTTCTATAAAAGATACACATTTTCCCGCAATTAGACAACCTTCTTTCTACAGATATTTCTTTTTTTAGAATTTTTGCGGCTCTATCCGGTGCTAAGGGCGTTCCGGCACCCGCTCCCGCTCGGTACCCGCATTCGCGGGCACTGCTGCGCATGCCTCCATGCCCTGCCGTGCCTGCATGGCAAGTTCCTTTTCTGCCCGGTTGCTAAGCCCCCCTTCAGCAAAGTTGCTTATACGAACAGTCTATGCTAAACTTAAAAACGGAGACTTGCATGATTCTTGGTTTACTGTTTGGTCTTATTGCCTTAATTGTCATTTTCTCGGTGATATACGCATTCCTTGAACAACGCTACAGGATAGACCTTTTGGAAAGTGACGATACTGACAGACTGAAAACGCTTGGAGTCGAACAGCTGGAACTAATCCGCCAACTCTGCACCTCATGGCCCGGACAGGTGCACACAAGGCGCAGAATTCAAAAGATTTCCATAGATTCATCGCCCAGGCCGAACACAGGATTTCTCCATACCACAGAAGACCAGCTCCAGGTGGACGCCATAAAAAACGGTCTCCGCCACACGGTCTTCATCTGCCCATTTTCCCCACAAAACAGGGCAAGCCTTGAACAAATTGTCCAGCACTTCAACAACCCGCAGCAGTCAGTCTAACGGAACGGGTTTGCAGTGTTTGCATTGCTTCAAAATTGATTCCCATTTTATTCAGATTGACCAACTAGCAAAAACAGACTCTCTCTGCTATAATAAATTTATGTATTACTTCATAGTAAACGAGCAAGGCGGCAGCGGCAAAGCAAAAAAGACCTGGGCAAAAGTCCAGAAGCTTCTTGAAAAGAGCAAGACAGAATATAAGGCCCTTTTTACACAAAAAGATATCTCGGCAAGTGACATTGCACGGAATATTTCATCCCTCGACGGCCACAAAAATATAGTAGTAGCAGGTGGAGACGGAACAATCAACGAAGTCCTGAACGGTCTGGGCAATTTTGAAGACATAAGCCTGGGTGTAATCCCCACCGGGTCTGGCAACGATTTTGCCCGAGGAATAGGAATCAGTAAAAACACAAGGAAAACACTCTCACGTATTCTGGCTTCAGACGGAATACGTAAAATAGACTTGGGACGCGTCCACTACGACGACGGCCGCACAAGACTTTTCGGCATCAGTTCCGGGCTTGGCATGGATGCAATCGTCTGCAAAAAAGCCCTGGTTTCAAAACTCAAGAATGTGCTCAACAAGATAGGACTTGGCAAATTCACGTACATTCTCTACACAATACACACACTTTTTTCAATGAGCACAGACACATTCCGCATCTCATTCGACGGAGCAGAGCCTCAGGTCTTTGAAAAACTGATTTTCATCGCCATGATGAACTGTGTTGCAGAAGGCGGCGGTGTAAAGATGGCCCCCCAGGCAAAGGTGGACGACGGCAAACTGTCAATCTGTATTGCCGCTGGAATCAAAAAGCTGACGGCATTCTTTTACTTTCCATTGCTGATTGTCGGAAAACACAAAAAACTCAGGGGCTTTACCCTTACCGACTGCCAGAAACTGGAAATCACAAGCGGGCAGCCCGCTACCCTTCACCTGGACGGTGAATACGGTGGAGAAGTCACCCACATTACAGTTGATTCCCTTAAGCAGAAACTTTCAATACTCGCCTAAGAGTTCAAGGCTGCAGTGCGCCACGGGAGAAGCCATGCCGGAATACAGATGCAGGCCGTTTCCCTGGCACCACTTCCAGCTCCTGCACCTGGCACACTTACCCTTCTTTGCCCAGGAACGGTCACGCATATTCTGATAGCGCCTGTTCCACACATCCATAAAGTCATCCTGGTAGATATTTCCCTGAATAAAGTCTTTGCCCCGTACAGAAAGGCAGGCAGAAATAGAACCGTCGCACATCACGGAACCAACATTTATCCCACCGCGGCAGAAGAAGAAAAAGTCCCTCACCTTAAGCTCATAGGTTCCAAGATAACCTTCACATGAATAGTTCAAGTGTATACCCTTTCCTTCTGAATTGCGGTACACACGTGTTTCGGCAATAAAGTCCATCAGGCGCCTGTACTCCTCCGGGGTAAGAGAAAGATCATCCTCAGCAGCACGCCCTGAAGGAAATATGGAAAAGATTCTCCAAGCTTCCACGCCTTTGTTTATAAGGTAGTCGCGGAGTTTTACAAGGCAATCCAAATTGTTGTGATGGACACACGTGATTACATCGAATATAAAGCGTCCGGGATAATTCCTGCATTCCGCAGTCATCAAGTCAATCGCCTGTTCCACAGTGTCAAAGGACTTAGGATTCCGCCGCAAATATTCATGTTCTTCCCTAAGTCCGTCAATACTCACGCTCATGGAGGACATACCGCTGCCACGCAGAGACCTGAACCGCTCCGGGGTCAGGCACAGCGCATTTGTAACTATTCCCCAGTTAAATCCTCTTTTGACAATCTCCCGTCCCGCAGCCTCAAGGTCATCCCGCAAAAGAGGCTCACCACCGGTTATTGCGACAGTAAGCCGTTCAGCTTTGTTCTTGGCCTTTATACTGTCCAGGACCTTTACAAAATCCGCAACCGGCATATCCGGTACGCCGGAAGTTTTGAGACAGTCCGACCCGCAGTGCCGGCAGTTCAGATTGCAGCGCAGTGTGCACTCCCAAAAGAGATAGTTCAGCTCATGTTCTTTTACCACAGACTTGCGGTATAGCGAAAAGACTGCCCGTTTCAGCTTGTCTTTGAATGTCAATTTCTTTGAGCAGAAAGGCATTTACTTTTCCTTGCCCTCAATCTTTTTCCTGAGACTAAAATCAACTGTAGTATCCTCATCAGTCACGGTCACTTTTTTTGATTCAGTTTCATACCAACCGTTATCCATTCCATCAATATCTTCTACAGTAAGTACAACAGTCTTGCCAGGCTCCATATCAGGGAAGCGGTAATTTCCTTCCCCATCTGTTTCCAAGCGGTCAAGCTGGTTATTATCTTTATCCGTCAGCGTCACCTGCATTCCGTTTACAGGATTATCCCCATACGTTACCTTACCATGAATTCCGCCCCAGTTCGGTGGCATTCCGTACATTGCAGGTATATCAACATAAGGATCCAGGCCACCGTCTCCGCATGACACACAGACACTTACACCCAAGGCAGACAAAAACGCAGTCAGAGCCTTCTGCCACCATTTTGCAAACACTTTTTTCATAAAAAATACTCCTTATTCCTTTTCCAAAACCACATTGGTAAGACACTCAGAACTCAAATAAAACTGCGTGCTCTTTTTCATAAATATTCCGCCATTCTGAGATCCGTCCACATCCTCAAATTCCAGGGTATACACCTTGTCACTTGAAATTCCTATGCCGTCAATACAATAAAAGCCTTTTTCATTTGTATAAGCGGTCCCCAGAACTTCACCCTTGTTAATGAGAGTCACTTTTATGCCCTTGATTCCATCTTTTTCAAATCTGTCAGAAGAAGATACATAACCGTACAGGGCAGGATCTGCTGAATAAGACGGCACACCGTAACAGGAAGTAAGTGTTCCGATACCTAAAGTTGTCAATACAGTACTAACAGTTTTCTTCCAATCCCAATGCAACATTTTGTCATACCTCCTGATTCTCTTCCGGAATACAATTATTTAACAACATATAGATAATGCGACCAACATTCCTCATTGGAGAGCTCTTCATTCATGGCACATAATCTGTAAATCACCATGTAACTGGTGTTATCCGAAATATCATCCGTAAAACTTGTCTGCGTTCCGTTAAACAGATAGGCTTTGCTATCCCCCCATCTTTCAAGCCTGTGCAGTTTATAATATGCCGCACCTTCAACCGGTTCCCAAGTAAGGACCACCTTATTATCAGCTTTATGGTAATCGGCCTTCATCAGCGGACGGGGAAAACTTCCGGCAGGAACAACCTGCTTTTCTGTATGGACAGTTATTTCAACTGTATCCCTCAGATTCCTTTTCGAGCCGTAATACTTGACTCTTACAATATAGTCCATATCCTGATCACAGCCAGAATACTTGAACGGGGGATCAACCGACATTTCACGTTCTATCCTATATTCCTCAGATTTGGCCTTCCACCATATCTCGACATCCTGAGAGTCTGAGTCTTCAGAATTCCAGTCAACAACAAAGGAATTCTCCGTCACATTGGATATTTCCACCTCATGTTCCGCTATTTTATAATCCCCACAGCTTACCGGAATAAGCAAGGCCAGAACCAAAACAGCAGCGCTCTTAAATAACTTCATGCCATGCCCCCTTTTATTCCACGCGGATTGAAAACTTTCTGTATGTATGTATCATAATATAATAAGTCTTTCCCTGCTCAAAACCGGGAATCTCAACTGTACTGGAATCATCAAAACTGTGTGACGGAAGAATGACATTTCCTTCTGCATCAAGAATGGAAACCGATTCTGCTTGTCCCCAAAGTATTTCTATAATTCCTGATTCAGGCTCAACTACAAACCAAAGATCGCTCGCCTCATCAACAGTAAATTCCTGACGTTCTCCGTTTAAAAGCGGATATGCCGAATTCAGGGAATAATTTGTAAGCCCGCCGCTGAAAGCTCCCAAAAAAGGACTGAACAGACTGTATTTTCCGTCTTCTCCAATGGCCCTGACTTTATAATAGGCAAAAGCGTCATTATCTTCCCTTTTATCAATAAACTCTGCGCTTGTCACAGTGCCGGCCAGATAATAGTCACCATAATAGCGCGTCTTTGAGTAGATTTCATATTTAACGGCAGATTCTACCGGTCTCCAGGAAAGATGCACCTCATTCATAACAGATGAATCCGCAGTCAAATTCTCCGGATAGGAAAGGCTTGCCTTTGGATCTGCTTCTGTAATTACAGACACTGGCAGCGAAACCTCTCTTACAGTTCCCCAGTCCCTTGTCCATTCTTTTTCATAGGCAACCGCCGAAACTGTATATGTGTACTTTGTTCCTGGCTCCAGATTGTCATCGGTACAAGACGTTGAAGTGTACTCATATTCAAAGAAATCGCCTAATATAGTGGACTCAGTGACTCCATCACGGACAAAAGTCCTGCTTACCACATAGTAGTCTACGTCCTTCTGCGGCGTCCACTTGATAACTGCCTCTGTCGAAGGTGAAGATGCTGATAAAGTAACCGTCACCTCCGGTTTTTCAAGCACAGGGGCCTTTGATTTCTTTGATTGATGGGCCACTCCGGCCGCACCTAAAATCAGCAGCTCACAGCTGGTCAGGCAAAGCATCAAACATAGCGACATAAGAAACAATACTTTTTTCATAATGCCCTCCTAAAACAATTAAAAAATGTTTCAGCCTCTAATTCTGCAGCAATGCATTTTTCAAAAATGCTTTTACGAGGTTTTCTCCCTAAAGTGTACATTCTTAGTTTGTGTAAGTCAAGCCCGGTTTAAGACTTCAGTCACAGCAGGTTCTTCCGCCCCATTCTGCGGAGTGTAACTTTTCGTATGCTATGGCCGCATCAAAATCCGCCATCGGGTCGCAGTTCTGCTCTATCTGCAGGGCTGTGCTGTGAAGCCGCCTTAGACACTCAGATTTATCCTTGTAGCCAAGCTTTGATTTTTCTATGGAATCTCCCAAGATACGTATGCTCTCGTCATAAACACGTGTAGGAACAGGGAACGGATGGCCGTCTTTTCCGCCGTGAGCAAAGCTGAACCTTGCAGGATCCCTAAAGCGGCTTGGGGTACCGTAAATCACTTCGCTCACAAGTGTCAGTGACTGCAGGGTCCTGGGGCCTAGTCCGGGGGTCAGGAGCAGGGACTCAAAATCTTTTGGCTGAGCTTCGTAGGCCGTGGCAAGGACTCCTCCAAGACGCTTAAGATCCACATCCTGAGCCTTCACTTCATGGTGTGCAGGCATTATGCAGTCGCGTCCGCTTACCTCGAACAGTTCAAGCTGTTCAGGCTCCGGCCTTCTCTGCGAAATAGGATTTCCAAACAAATCGATATCCCTAAGTTCCTTTACAATGCGGTCCGGGTGTTCGTTGCTCAACTCAAGAATTGTCTTTCTAGTCTGAGCGGCCGCCGTATCCGTAAGGTTCAGAATCGGGCCCTTTGTCTCACCGGTGATTCCTGTATGAGGTTCCTCAACAAATGACCTGAGCTCGGAAGAGCACCAATGGTAGCGGCGTGCAGTCTTGGTCAGTGCATTCATTCCCTGCTGAACAACCGCCCAGTCCCCCTCATTGCTCAGAATAAAATTGTGCTGGTAAAGCTGGAATCCATCCTGAACCGCAGTATTGTCTATCTTGGCGGACAGTCTGCTTGCGCGGACAAGCTCATCCCCTGGAAGTCCTGTATGATCAGCCAGATACATCAGCTCTTCTGGTGTACGGCGCGAATACTTTCCCCTTCCACCGCAGATACAAAGTCCGAATTCCTTTGCGCGGGCATTGATTCCACGCTTAAGTGCATACATGACGCTGGTGGTTATACCGGAAGAATGCCAGTCCATACCAAGTACCGCACCAAGTGACTGGAACCACAAAGGGTCGCTGAGTCTGGTAAGCACTTCCTTTTTACCATATTCGATGAGTATCGCCTGTATTATCTCTGTGCCTAAATCCCGCATACGGTCGGCAAGCCATCGCGGAACAGTGCCGTGGTGCAGCGGAAGGTCAGCATGACCTGTTCTCTTGAGCATTTGAAAAAAGGATACCCCAAATATGCCTTTTTGTCATGTGGTAAGCCGTAAACACAATAGGGGACACCCCTATCCTCACTGGCTTAAAAATCCTCCGCAAAGGTAATACGGTTCCTTCCACCTTCCTTAGAAGTGTACATTGCAGAGTCAGCCAGTTCAAACCAGCCCTTGGCATCAAGCCCCTTGTAAAAAGGAGCCACTCCCATGCTGACCGTGAACTTTTCGCTTGGGTTGAACGGAAACTTTACACCCGCAAAATCAGCCTGTATGGCAGAAATAATATTAGAAATCTGACTGTTGGTTTCAACATCGAACAGCAGGACCATCTCGTCTCCGCCGAACCTAAAACTCCTGTTGATTCCCTTCATCTCATTATGAATTATGTCGGCCAAAGACTTAAGCACAATGTCGCCATTGTTGTGTCCGTAAGTATCATTGATGTTCTTAAAGTGATCCACGTCAATCAGCACCAGATGCGGAATGCATTCTCCCTCGTGGAACTTACGGATATAAAGATTGATGCTCTCCTCAAGCGCCGCTCTGTTATACATCTTTGTCAGAGAATCAATATGCATCTCCTGAATCAAATCCTTCTGCTGCGAATATGCACTGAGAACAAAATCAGTCTGGT
>CAMNHD010000002.1 GCA_946538875.1 uncultured Treponema sp. | reverse complement strand
CCGGCAGCACTTGCGCGGAGCAGTCCACGCTTACCAAAACCGGCAGCACTTGCGCAGAACAGCCATTCTACAAAGACGGTCTGAATTTTGCCTGCCAACAATGCTCCCACTGCTGCCGGGACTTTCCCGGAATGGTTCTGCTGGACAAAACCGACCTTGACCGCCTGGCCCGATGGGCAGAACTCACCCCAGGACAGTTTATACTGGCCTATTGCCGCTGGATAGACACAGACTCCGGCGAAAAACTCCTCTCCCTGCGCGAAAAATCAAACTACGACTGCATCTTCTGGCAGAACGGAGGCTGCACCGCTTACAGCGCGCGCCCAGTGCAGTGCCGCACCTACCCCTTCTGGACACATGTAATAAAAGACCAGTCCTCCTGGGACAAAGAATCAAAGGAATGCCCCGGAATCAACAAAGGCCCCCTGCACTCAGCGGAGGAAATCTCCGGACAGCTGGCCGCATACAAAAAGCGTGTTCCTATTTCCAAAACAGAACTTTAGTGCTACAATCTGTTCATGGAAAAGAACAATACAACACCCCGCTGGAACCTGGACTCTATTTTCCCAGGAATAAATAGTCCGGAATATAAACAGGCAATTGCTGACTTAAACTCACGCATGGATGACGTAGACATTCTGCTTGAGACAGCCGACAAATTCACCCGTCAGGCAAACGAAAGCTTTGACTTTGAATCATGGCTCGCAACCTATCTGCAGGCCTCCAACCGCGTGACGGAACTCGGTCAAACCCTGTCCGCCTATGCTTATATCACTTATTCCACCGACACAACAAATCCTGAACTGGTTCACAACCTCAGTTCAATAGACAAAATCAGCGTCCGCAGCCAACAGCAGGAAATAAAATTCAGCACCCTGCTCCTTGCCCACCAAAAGTACCTGGCCACATTCTACACCCGCTTTCCAGAATATGCCGAATACAAATATCTGCTGGAGGAAATCCTGGAACAGACCAAACACCTTATGTCCCCGCAGGAAGAAAAACTCGCCGCAGACCTGAACCGCACCGCAGGAGACGCATGGGGAATGCTCCATGAACAGATTATCTCAAACCTGCACGACCAGTCCGGCAAAACCTTCAACGAACTTCGCAACGACGCCTACTCCCCAGACCCAAAACTCCGCAAAGAGTCATGGCAAAAGGAAAAGAGCCTGCTCAGCCAGAACAGCATCGCAATTGCAGCCGCACTCAACAACCTCAAGGGACAGACAGTAACGCTGAATGAACGCCGCCACTGGAACACAGCACTTGACCGCGCACTTTTTTCCAGCCGCCTAAGCAAAGTCTCACTGGACGCACTAGTTTCATCACTGGAAGAAGCACTCCCGATGTGGAGAAAATACTTCCAGGCAAAAGCCCTTCTCCTACGCAGGACAAATTCCACCGCAAGCGCCACAGCTGGCACTCCAGAGGAGCCGGGAATCGCATTCTACGACCTCTTTGCACCCGTAACAGCCGGCACAGCCCAACCAGATTCTATTCTTGAAAAAACATGGAGCTTTGACCAGGCACGCGACTATGTACTACAGGAATACGCATCTTTCAGCAGCGACATGCACGACTTTGCAAAGAACGCCTTTGACCAGAACTGGATTGACGCAGAAGTACGTCCAGGAAAAGTAGGTGGCGCCTATGACGAAGACTTTCCAAAAGGACACCAGAGCCGCATACTCTCCAACTTCACCGGTTCGTTCAGCGACATAATCACACTTGCCCACGAATTGGGGCACGCCTACCACTTCAACTGCATGAAGGACAAACCCGCAGCATTCTATTCCTATCCAATGACACTTGCCGAAAGCGCAAGCACCTTTGCGGAGACAATAGTAAAACAGGACATGATAGCCCAGTCACAAGGGTTTGACAAAATCCGCATCATAGATCTTGACCTTCAGGATGCAAGCCAGGTCCTGGTGGACATACTCTGCCGTTTTTATTTCGAACGTTCGGTCTTTGAGCAAAGGGAAAACACAGAGCTCAATGCCCAATCCTTCAACACTCTCATGCAGCAGGCACAGGAAAAGTCATACGGCAATGGCCTCAACTCCGAACGGCACGAGTATATGTGGGCAGTAAAGTCACACTACTACAGCACAGGACTAGACTTCTACAATTTCCCCTACGCATTCGGACAGCTCTTTGCGGCAGGACTCTACAGCCGCTTCAAGCAGGAAGGCCCCGCCTTTGCACAGACCTACAGGACACTTCTCTCCAACACAGGAAGCATGTCATGCGAGGAACTCTGCCTAAAGGCCGGCTTTGACATCACAAAAAAAGACTTCTGGAAAACTGGAATAGACATGTATGCCAAAGAAGTTGAAATCTTTGTCAAATACGTGAATTCACTATGATTCTTTCTCTGAACGGAACTGCTCTGCGGCCATCCACTAAAACAGCGTAATCCGCAGGGCAGTCCCTTTCAAGATCCCCGCTGCTACAGGTTTTATTCCCGGACAAGCCGGGAACGCCTGCGGCGCCTTCCGCATCGGGCGTATGCCTCTTTACGGTTCCGCAAAACCAGTACGCGGCCGGCAGCCACTTTGGCATTCTTTTTCAAAAATCGATTTCCGTGAGCCCGACATCCCCATACATGAAATCACCCTTGAATTATACCAGTTTAGGTGTATACTATATATGAAGGATAATTTCTAAACAGAAGTCCAATTTCAAAAAGAATCGGGAGAATTCATGCGGAAAAGACTTTCTTCAATCCTCATATTACTCACCGCCACCCTCATTCTGTCAGCCCAGACAGTCCGCATCAGCACCATAAACTCAGGGCTGCCGGAAGACAAATATGCCTCAGGAATAGGCAACAGTTATTACAATCTTCTGATAACAAAACTAAACCAACAGACCGGATGGGATTTTGTTTTTCTTCCTGATTCTGAAAACATACAGTTCACCGACCTCATCACCGGCAGGGTTGATGTACTTTGCAGCATCGGATACGAGGAGTCACTCAGCAGAGACTTTTTCTACACAAACCATCCCTGCTCCATCAACTATGAGATTCTGGTTGCAAACCACTTCGACAACAGATTCTACTTCAACTCGATAAGTGCCCTTGGAGGTTCCCGCATCGGCTATCACGCTGACATTCCCGGTCAACTCCAAAAGCTCATTGAACTTACAAAACCATACAATGTTGAATTCATTCCCATACCCTATTCATCCGAACAGGAAATGAACCAGGCCCTGCTCAACGGAAAAGTGGACCTCTGCGTTTCAACCACGGAGCGCATGAACTACAGTCATAAAATCATCGCGACACTTTCATCGGAACGCTCCTACTTTATCTGCCGGGATAAAAAGGTACGCGACACCATAGACAATGCCCTTGAGCAACTGGAACAGGACAATCTATTCTACACCCGTGACATTGCCCTCAGGGTGAACGGTTTTTCAACCCTTGCATTCACAAACCTCAACAAGCAGGAGCAGCAGCTTCTTGCACGCCATCCGACAATAACAGTTCTCTGCAATGACGACAGCGCTCCTTTTTCACTCTTCACCTACGACGATTACTCAGGTCTCAACAGGGATATCTGGCAGGAGCTAAAAAGCATCTCCGGCCTAAACTTTGCCTACCAAAACGTTGACACTACAGAAAGAGAATCCAAAAAAAACTATTTTTTCCTGAACTCCGGCAACGACAGTCCTGCTGATTCAGATATACTCTATTCACCTCCCATCTGCGAAGTCCCTGTCCAGATAATCAGCACAAAGAGCTTTTCCTCCGGCGGCACAAACAAGCTCAAGATTGCACTCACAAAAGAGGGACGCATTTTTCTTTCCTTCCTAAAAGAGCTCCTTCCACAGTATGAAATTCTTGTTCTTCCCGATGTCCAGCGATGCATGGAATATGTGGAAAACCACAAGGCTGATGCACTTATTGCCCACAGTTTCTACTTCAAGTCAATGTTCGACATCCGCGACTACCCCTCGCTCAAGATAAAGGAAAATCTTACTTACAATGTCCCGGTTTCCATCGGAATCAGCGGGCCGGATCAGGACAACCTTCTTGGCATTCTTATGGCCACCATGTACCAGTTCCCGGCAAACTTCTACCAGACTGCCACCAGCAATCTTCAGCTTGTGACAAAATACGTTCCCGCCCGAAGAATTGTCTACACAAGGCGCATCATACTGATTGTGGGCATCATACTGCTTATTTCCATAGTTCTCATAGGAACCGTCTTCCACTTCAACAGACATTACAAGAAGATGGCTGAGTACGACAATGCAACAGGACTTTGGAACGACACAAAATTCCGCCGGGAAGCCTCAAAAATCATGCAGGCAAGACCCAGAGAAAATTATCTTCTGCTCAACGTCAACATACGCGGTTTCAGGCGTCTGAATCAGCTTTACGGTATGGAATGGGGCGATCAGCTCATAAAGCAGATGGGCAACGGTCTAAAGGAAACAACCCGGCAGTACTCGGTGCTAATCTCCCACGGCTACGGCGACAACTTCTTTGTCTTCAGCACAGTAACAAACCCGGCCGATGTCTCAACAAAGATTCAGAAATTCATCTATGACTTTACCACTTATCTGGACATAAAGCGCTACCACCTGGTCATAAAGACAGGCAGCGTATATGCAGGCCCAAACTACAACGGCCCTGAGACAATCGAGGAAATGATAAGCAAGGCTGAATTCGCCCGCAAGAGTGTCCGTGAAAGTATCGTAGAAAACAATGTGGTGTTCAACGCTCAGATGCAGCACCAGTTCCAGTTTGAAGAAGACATAGAACGCTATGCGGAAAAGGCTATCAAAAATAAGGAATTCTTCCTTATGTATCAGCCCAAAATAAATCTTGCCACCGGAAAAATAGAAGGCGCAGAGGCTCTTATACGCTGGAACAGCCCCGAACTCGGACTTGTCGGTCCCAACATATTCATACCTGTCTTTGAAAAAAACGGATATGCCGCAATCGTGGACAAATATGTAATTCAGTCAGTCCTTGAATTCCTGCAGGCCCTGAACAACAGCAACACGCCATGTGTTCCCATATCAGTAAATCTGTCCCGCCTTCACATAAATGTAAAGCAGCTTGTCGACGACATAAACCTTGTCTTTTCAAAATTCAATGTACACCACAGCCAGATGGAATTCGAGATACTGGAAAGAGCAGCCGGCATGAACAATTCAGTCTTAAAGGATATGACAAACCTCCTTCATACTTCAGGCTTTAAAGTCAACATGGATGATTTTGGCACAGGAGAGTCATCTCTAAACATGCTGGACGATATTCCAGTGGATATAATAAAACTTGATAAATGCTTCCTTGACCGATCCGACACGTCCAGCGACTCTCGTGTGATACTAAGCAAGGTTGTGGAAATGTCTCACCTGCTCGGCAAGAAAGTTATCTGCGAAGGCGTGGAAAAGCAGTCACAGGTACAGTTCCTGCAGAGCATCGGCTGCGACCTTGCACAAGGCTACTACTATTCACGCCCTCTTAAACCGGAAGACTTCCAGGTTTTCCTTGCGGACCACCTTTAAGCCCTCCTGCAGAATCTTATTTATTGCCTACGCTTGAAAGTGGAATCTCATAAGAATAATCAAGCGGAAGATTTGAGGCATATTTTGTATCCGGGAATGTCAGACCGCTTTTCAAATTAAACACAGGATTTGTTCCCTTTTTGTTCAGGAGCTGGACAATAAAGGCACCTGTCTGAATGGTATTCAATGAAGCCTTCATAGGTATTGTTCCACTCTTGGAAGAAATTGTGGAAGAAGAAACCGGAGCCACGTCAGCAATCTCGCCTCCCACTGTGGAAAGAGAGCAATTGTTCACAGCAAAATTCCAATCAGCGCTTCCTTCATTTGCAACATTCAGATCAAAAAGAAGGTCTATGTCCAAGTCTACACCGTCAAGCATATTGGCAGACACTCCATTTCCAGATATCAGCGATGCGGCAGAAGCGGCTGCCTTAATCACATTCATACCGCTTGCAATAAGGGCATCCTTGACCTCGTTCATCGTCGGCATCTTCACAGTGACTCCGCTAACAGAAAGTGATGGCTTGAATACAGGCACTTCAAATGCCTTTGTAAAGGGGAGAGACAATGTATCGCTGACAGCAGAGAGCAAAGGAACTGAACTCACATCCACAGCAGCCTTTCCCTCAACAGAGAAAGGAAGTGTCTTTTTGCCTGCAACACTCTTTGCGTAATTCAGGATTGTGTCATAAGGTACTTTGAAAGAAAAAGAATTAGTCTTGGTAGCATTTGCCGCAAGATTAATGCCTTCGTTTGTCTTTATCGAAGTGAATTTTCCATCCTCATACATAATATCTGCGGCTACTTCCTTAAGCGAGAGGGACACACCGTAAGGATTTGTAATGGAATAGTTTGCATTGAATGTTATGCCCTCAAGATCCAAGCCGCCAATTGATACATTCTTCATGGAAAGGCTGGGTTTCTTTGCCGCAGAACTCAAGTCTCCCAATGACTCACATGAAAAGGTCGACACTACCAGGGCGGCTATCAAGGCTCCTGCCACAACTGTGATTTTCTTCATTCTGTTTACTCCTGTATGCTTAAGTTTCCGATAAAACTCCAATAGATAAAAACCCACCGTATTTCAGGCAGGCTTTTATCATCGAACTTCTTAATTTAATATTAACCCTTATTGAAGATAATAACAAGTCATAAACAAGCACGAAAATCAATTATTGTAAAAAGCATGGCAAAGTGGCGGGAGGGAGCGGTTCCGCATAACATGAGCACGCGTCCAGCAGCCACTTTAGATTTGCTATTTGTCAAAATTGATTCCCATGATACCCCTGCGCTTATTCAATAATCCAAACTTTACCATCACTGCGTCCGAACACTTCACTCTCGTACATGCATTCCGCAAGCACGCAAGGTGTCTGGTACTCACCGCTGCGCTGTGCCCTGAACAGGAACTCAAAGTCATAACTGCCTATGGGCATTGTATTCCAGAAGCACTGCACTTCAGCGTCGTACAAGTCCTGATGACTCATAGGGGTACGCCACCACCAAGGATTCACTTCCTTCTCAGCTGATTTCACAGGAACAGAAGCTGTTGTAACGAATGCTCCGTTCAAAAGCTCGGCGCCGGCAGGAACAGGTGCACGGACAGCAACAAAATTACGAGCCTTTGTCGTAGTCACATACACTTTTTCCCTGTAGATGGTGCCGCTCTTGAGTCTATTGCCCTTAACCTTTTCACCAGTCCGCGCATCAGTTATCTCCACATAAACGCAAAGTCCTTCATCACGGGCTTTCTGCTCGTCAGCACCAAGGGCATAGGACATGCTTGCCGTGTAGAACAAAGTACCCTTACCCTGACGGCTGACTTCCAGCGGAACTTCCTTATCCAGAGGTAAATCCCCCAGCAGTTCCCATGTACCATTGTAGTGTTTGTCACGGGCCAAAGAGTTTCCCGCAGACTCTGCACCAAAACGGTAAGACCGCTCTACAGGTTCAGCGGCTGCGCCTTCAAAGTGCCCCTTGAGCAATGACTTTCCTCCAAGCAGGGTCTCAGCGTCCAGATTTGTTTCCATAAGCGACATGGATCTGATGTAGGCATCCAGTGCAATCAAAACACGTGAAGTAGTAGCCGTGCTTCTCCAGTAACCGTTACCGGTCTTCTGCCGCTCAAGAAGCTGCCACACAAGGTGGGAATTATAAGTATCAGTTTTATCCGCAAGTGTAAACAGATGAAGCGCAAGTGCATAGCGCTCACTCTCTTCATTGCAGAAATACCATGACCAGAACGGCGTTTCAGTCTGGAATGAGCAGCCCCTTGTAGTAAGGACCATCATATTCTTGAGCTTCTGAACAGCAGACTCCACAATAGCCTTATTACCCTGTTCAAGAGCCGCAAGCCCCGCAAATGCACACTCGCTGATACCCGCATCCTTGTCTTCTATAACAGCCCTGAGAGCCGAGTCAGAAACTTTTTTTCCAAGACGGCTGAGCACGTAATAGGAATAGGCCTTTGGATACCATCTGTTTTTTTCCTTTTTCAGTTCAGCTTCTATATAAGAGACAAGTTTTCCTACATTCACCGTCTTGGTAAAGTCCTGGCCATGCTCCTTGGCAAGAGCAAGAACTTCACCAATCCTAAGACTGACAGCAAAAGAGCTTTCCCTTCCATCAGGCCAATATGGGAAGCCGCCATCTGTTTTCTGTAGTGACGCCCATGTCTTAATCTCCGCACCCGCCACCGCATAGGCATCTGTAACCTCACTCTTTAGGCCGAACACATTCATGTAATCGCCGAATGCAATAAGCGGAAGCACTGCACTGGATCTCTGCTCCAGACAACCATAGGGGTAACGGAACACGTAATTCACTGCCGACTTTAGTGTTCCAAGCCTGGTAGCATCAAGCTGGATTGTAAAGCTTCCACGTCCATCCTCGGAACCAGACGGGAAAATGATTTTCTCCTCCGCAGAGTCTACACCGTCATCAATCTGGCCGACTGTTGTGACAGTTTCGTAGATATATGGCTTTTCTATCTGCAGCGGTTTGTAGACAACTTCGTTCAGAGAGGCACTCTTTACCCTGAATGCCAATGTTATCCAACCAGGCTCCCGGGCATCCAGGCGGAACATGAGCGTCTCGGTTTTACCAGGAGCAACTGTCACCGTCTTTGTGGCAGTGCCGGATACACTTGCCACACCGTCAAGACGCACAAGAGCATCCTTCTGGGGGACATAACCGGTCTTTTCAAGTCCCGGAATCACCTGGAACTCAACAGATACTTTTTCCGCAGAGTCACCGATATTTGTAAGAACCACGCCGGCTTCACCATTATCTCCCGGGCGAAGTATACGCGTCTCCACATCGCGGACAGAAAGAGGATTTGCCACAACCAGACTATCTTCTGACTTTCCAAAGCAGTTTTGTTTTACCGCAACCACGGTCACCACATACTCAGTCAGCGAATCAGGCAGCTTGAACTTTGTCTCAACACTACCGTCAGCACCAGTCTTCAGATTTGGAAGGAACACAGCAGTAGCACGGAAATCCTTACGGATTTGTATTTTTTCCCCAACTTCGTCAGCGCCTTTTGCCTCATCCCTCATCTCCATCATTGCTTCTTCAGGAGCTGCCATATCATCATACTCTGCCATTGCCTCAGAGGCTCTCAGTGAAGCAGAATTTTTCATCATACGGCCTTCTGATTTAGTCTTACTCAAGAACAGTTCGATTTCTCTTGCCGGGACAGAATAAGTAGCATAAGTCACAGGATCAACCAAGGTATTTCTAGAATCATTCATATTGGTCTGGGAAGAAAAACGCCATTCCGCATAGAATTCGTCCAGAGGATCCCTGATTCTATAGCCAGTAAGATCAAGCACACCACGGTCAACTATCACCAGAGCAAGCTCTGCATCAGAAACAGCCTTACCCTGACTGCTTGCCGTAAGCTTTATTGAGGCAGTTTCACCAGGACGGTAACAAGCCTTGTCCTGTTCAATCTTCACATCGATAAAGCGGCTTTCTTTGTTTATCCTGAGTATTGTTGATGCCGTTACTGAACGGATTCTTCCGCTGGCGTAACTATCATAATCTGCGGGCGGCTCCCCGTTTCTGAGACTATATGAAGAAACTCCGACCCAAACCGCCGGAATATAATACTCCTTTACCGGCACTTCAATCACAGAAGTAGGTACATCAAGTGAAATAATCTGTTCAGAAAGAATACCCTCGCGCTCGACAGTCACAAGATACTGTCCCTTCGGCAAAGTCGAATTCAACAGAATCTTTGCTGTGTCTCCAGGAGCATACTCCTCCTTATCCGTAGACAATTCAATATTCACAGATTCATCTGAACGCATGTAGCGCTGTGAACCGGTAACATAGAAGCTACGCTCCGTTATCACATCGCGTCCCTTTGAATCCACACACTTGACTGTGAGCAGATACCGTCCGCCTTCCTTGGGAGTAACATAAAACAGTGAGTCTTTGCCCTTTGCAGGAAGCGAAGTCTCTCCACTGTAAACAACTTCCACAGCCTCCTGAGTTTTCAGTTCCTCAATTCCATATTCATTTACAAACGGAATTTCTTTCCATTCTTTTCTGCTCACCGTCCACTGGATTTTCCGGCTCTTGTCAAATGCAGAATCATCAGGATAGAATCCTTCTGGATTAACTGGAACCACGTTGAACTCCAATTTTTCCCCAGCCTTGGCAAAACCCTTGATATTCCTGATTCCGCTGAGTCCAAGATAGTAATATGCAGGATGAACCACACAACCTGCACGTGCCGCAATCATCTGGTTACCGGCATCAGTCACCTGGGCCTCAAGCGAATAATAATACGGCATTCCCTTGAGCTGTCCCTTACCTGTCGGCGCGCTGAGCATAGCAGTTCCGTCTATTCCAAGAACTGTATCCTCCACGCTGACATATGATTCTTCAACATCAGAATCCTCTTCCTGCATTATATCAATCTGTGCTGAATTGCGCCAATACCAATCATATCCCAAAGGACCGAATGCATAATCATTGTACTGTTCTCCCTGCGGTCTCACAAAAGTCTCAGACCTAGTCCAGAAAGAATGGACATTCGCACCGGCCAGAGCTCCACCGCCAAGATAAGAAGCATTCACCGAAGCGGTCAGAGTGTCTCCACTGTAATAGACCAAAGGAGTCACCTGGGCCTGGGTCTGGAAACGCACACGCTCAAAATACTGGACGTCTATAGAACAATACGCATTTCCACCGGAAGCGCCCTCCCGAGTATACGATAATAAATATGTTCCGGGCACAAGGTCTTCAGGCAAAGTCCATTCAACATCTGCTGTTCCATTAGCAGAGCATGAACCTGTCAAAGTCTTGTAAACAGTGCTTCCTTTTCTTCCCGAACCTTCAAACTGTATTTTCCAATTTCCAGTGTATACTGAATATTCTCCCAGCGAGAAATTCCTGTCTATCACTTTGAAGCTCGCAGTTTCTCCCGGTCTGTACAAATGTCTGTCGGAAAAGATGTGTGTTACAGAAGTTCTGTTAACATCGGGATAGGCAAGCTGCTTTTCACCAAGGTCTTCAGCCTTGTATGGAACGTTGTGGTACTTATTAACCGTTCCAAGTATCCTGTCGTCTGCTGTACTGACCAGATAATTGATGATTGGAGCATAGTATCTGTTCTTGCTCATGGCCTTCATCTCAGGAGTCTCGTCAAAACGCAATACAACAAGTCCATCATCTCCGCTTATTCCAGATGCAACAATCTGCCCTTCACCCCTAAGGATTTCGGCAAACCTTTCTTCATCTGTGGCCTTGCCTTCTTCCATAAAGACAAGCTGTACCTTTGCCCCGGCAACAGGTTTTCCAGTGGAAAGACTTGTCACTAAAAAGGCAGTCTCATTCCATGACGCATGATATGTAACACCCAAGTCACTTACTTGTATCAGCGAGGACTGTTCTATATAGTCTTTATTCCTTCCGTATTTATAAGGAACCCTTGATGTAAAAATCAGAGCACCCCTGAACTCATCCCCCACTTTTTCAAGATAAGGGCTAAGATCCACTGTCTGTACGACACGCTTGTTTTTATCACCAGAAGCTGTGACTACATCTACAGTTTTAGCCGCCGGTACCTCGAAGCCTTTTGTGACACCAGAAACTGGAGTCACTGTATAGGATGCGCCTTTCTCCACATTCTGATGCTCAAAGGCACGCTGAGGCTTGTACCTGCTCTCCAGAATCTCAAACCTGCCTTCATGGAAGTTGATGAATGAATCAGCGTCTCCGACATTTATCTTTTTTGACAATTCCTTTTGGTAAGGCTGCCCGTACACGTCATAAACACAGCCTGCTTTCAGGGAAAAAGAATATGAGTCACCATAATCAACAGGAAGTTCATGTATCCTGATAGTACCGCCGCTGATTTCAACCTGTTCCAAGCTCACTTCCATCTGCGGCTTGAACGTAAGGGATTCAAGAATCTGTTTTTCAATTCCGGATTTTATCCCATGATTAAAACTCAATACCAGAGTGCTTGTGCCTGTTACAAAAGTGTTCTTGAATGGCCGGAGAGTATGGAACTTTATTTCCTGAACAGACTCTGTGGCCCAGCAGTCCTTATCAGGAACCGCACCTTTTTCAAGGGTAATCTTTATATCACTGTCCTTTGGAAAGTCTTCCTTGAATTCAAGCAGAAGAATCTTTGAATCAGCCTGACTTGCTGAAAATTTGTATGCTTTTTTTGCTCCGTCAGTCACTGAAATATAATTTGAAACAACAGAGGCCTTGATTTCATTGGCAAAATATACGGCAACATTCCGTGCATATTCCACAGGCACATCATCCTGATTAATCCAGCGGCTTTTTTTCTTCAGTTCAAGATAACCCGGCTGCACTCCAGTAATGCGCATTTCCTCTGTATGGAATGTATACAAAAGATTTCCATCAATTTTCTTTCCATCGGCACTTGTCAGAGAAGGGTTCACTTTTATACGGTATTCCTTCTGCGGAATAAGCTTGTCGCTGCAGTCAAAGCTAAGAATACTTGTACCATACCAGCGGAACACACCCTTCAGCGGAGGTTCTATCGTAACCGCATCAGACTTGGACGAAGGTTCGCCCAGTTTTGAAAGCGCCACTACCGGTTCAGAAAACTGCACCTGTATGGAAGGAAAATTCACCTTTGAAGACAGCTCTCCGTTCGGAGTAACTGAAACAACACTGAATTTCTGCGTACCAGAACCTCCATTACCTATCCCTGCATCTTGTGAACTACCTGTGGCACCACTTGATTTGCAGGATGCAAAGACCAATCCTGCCATTATTGCCGCCACCGCAATTGATTGCTTTTTCATCTAAAAACGCCTCTCTATGTTTCTGCTTTTTTGACTAAACAACTGTAACCTCAACAAGATTACATAATCAAGCCCTATCAGTTCTCATCCATGAATTTGAGAGCCTGGCTCATTGCAATTCCAGCCCCGGACGGGGAATACCCGTGTCCCTCTCCTTCCAGAGCCACAAGCTGAGCCTTGGCATATAGTTTTTCCGCTTTCTGGGAATAGGAAATGTTTACCACAGGATCAACTGTCCCATGGATTATCAGAATATTTCCAGGATACTTACCTATTGTTGAAAACACATCCAATGCAGTGGCACTGCGTATATAGTCAGCACCAAGTGTAAAGCCCCAGAACTCCACCCGCTCCGGAACCGGAGTTCCCTCAGGATACTTTGACCGCCAGTCATCCGGTATGCAGAATGCCGGGTAATACAATACAGCGGCCCTTACCCAAGACGGACAGTCCTCAAGCACCAGCGAAGTTACCAGACCGCCCTGGCTTCCCCCAAGAAGAAAGACCCTTTCAGAATCAACATCCGGCAGTTTACGTACATCTTCAAGCACAGCCTCAAGATCAGCCTTTTCCGTAAAGAGAGTCATCTCCCATGAGACTCCGCTACTCCGGGATCTTGTGGAACCACCGCAGAAATCGTAGGCATAGGCCACATATCCGTGAGAGGCAAAGTAAGCACACTCAGCATTCCAATCAGAAGAGCAGCCATTATATCCGTGACTAAGAATCACAGCAGGATGACGTCCTTCAGACTGCGGTACATAGAGTCTTCCGAAAATAATAGATTCTCCGCGTTTGACACTATATTCCTTGACTACAAATTTTCCACTTGTTTTTTTCTGACTATTATATTCCATCTTGACTCCATTGCTTCTGCACCCAAAAAGCACCGACAGGACAGC
The DNA here is from genome assembly GCA_946538875.1 of uncultured Treponema sp. The sequence goes on along the minus strand of CAMNHD010000002.1, from coordinate 15,608 downwards.
CATCAACGCAGGCACAAACAATGCAGGTCCTGTATACCTGTTCATATATTCCCCCAATATTTCTACAGCGTACAGTCTAAAACGATTGGCCTTACTTTTTTCTTTCTTTTGTATTTTCTATTCTGAAAAGACTCCCGCACGGATAAAACCATACGGGAGCAGTACACCATGGCAAAACCCGCAGTTGAATCAGCGGCCCCAAGTCATTATAAGATCGTAATTGTCCTCGCGGACTTCAAAGTATTGATTATACTCTCCACAGGTCGGGCAGTATTCAGGTGCTGTAGGTCCAACCACAATGTGACCGCACTTAAGGCATTCCCACACCTTTACAGTACTGTTCCTGAGCTGCACAGAAGTATCCTCGTCCTTGAGCAGGGAGCGGTACCTTTCCTCGTGACGCTTTTCAATTGCGGCAACCGCACGGAATTTTGCAGCCAGTTCAGGGAATCCTTCATCCTCGGCCGTCTTGGCAAAGCCGACATACATGTCGGTCCACTCATAGTTTTCACCGTCTGCAGCAGCCTTAAGATTGGTGTCTGTGTCACTTATGCCGCCCAATTCCTTGAGCCACATCTTGGCATGCTGCTCCTCGTTTCCAGCAGTCTTTTCAAAAACCTTTGCTATCTTGTCCAGACCTTCCCTTTTTGCCACCTCAGAAAAATACGTATATTTGTTCCTGGCTTGTGACTCACCGGCAAAAGCCGCCTGCAAATTCTTCTCAGTCTGTGTACCAGAATATTTGCTCATGCTCATCCTCCTTACAATTATTGATGAAACTTCTTTCATTATAAGAGTCTTTTCAAACAGGTGCAAGCCATATTTTCAGTTCCTTGTGCTGCCGGATATCCAAGCCCCTTATCCCGATAAAAAACTGCGGAAACAATTGTCAGGTTTAACTTTAACTCCTTACTGCTTTTGCTGAACAGGACTCATAAGTACGGTGCGCTGGAACAATGGAGGCAGATACCAGCCCCTGGAAATCGTGGATCCTGCAATGCGGATTGAACAAAAAAATGGTCTGCATTATACTTGTAACATGAAAAAAATATTTGTCATTCTGGCCGCAACCGTATTCCTTTGCAGCTGCCAAAAGAAAAGCCCTGTGATACTTTCAACATCAATGCAGGAAGTAGAAACTCCCGCCGTCCCACCAAAACTGATTCTCGGTTTTTCCCAGATAGGAGCAGAAAGCGCATGGCGCAAGCAGAACACCGCATCAATTCAGCAGGCTGCAAAGGATGCCAACATACAGCTGGTCTTCAATGATGCCCAGCAAAAGCAGGCCAACCAGATAAAGGCAATCCGTTCATTCATTGTGTACCGTGTTGACGTAATAGCATTTGTCCCCATAGTGGAAACCGGCTGGGACAACGTTCTCAAGGAAGCCCGTGACGCCAGGATACCAGTCATAATCGTCGACCGCAAAATCAAGGTAAAGGACAAGTCCCTCTATGCTGGCTACATTGGGGAAAATGGTCTGGAAGAAGCTCACAAGGCGGCGCAATTCCTTCTAGACAAATACAAGGACAGTCCCCACGACAAAATCAATGTGCTGGAAATCTGCGGAACTGAAAACTCATCCCCGGCGGCAGAACGTTCACGCGGCTTCCGTGAAGTGCTTGCGGAGGACAAAAGATTCTCCATAGTCTATTCCGAATCAGGTGACTTTCTACGCTCAAGAGGAAGGGAAATCATCTCCAATATAATATCCGAAAACTATGGCCTGAACATTTCTGGCAAACCCATAGACATAATCTTTTCCCACAATGATGCCATGACCCTTGGTGTACTGGACAGCCTAGAAGCCAACGGTCTGCACCCCGGGAAAAACATCACTATCGTAAGTGTAGATGCCGAACAAAAAGCTATCAATGCACTGAAAAACGGCCGTATCAACTGTGTAGTGGAATGCAATCCCAACATCGGTCCGCAGTTGATGCATCTCGTAAAGACAATTGCAAACCGCAACACAATTCCGGAAGAAACCTATGTTGATGAAACTGTGTTCTGCGAATGGGACGACCTGCAGAGCATCGGTCCCCGCGGTTACTGAAACTGAAACCAGGAACAGACATGAAACAAAAGCCAAAGAGTCTTCGCAAAAAAATACAAAACTCATACATATTCATCATTTTGGTGATGCTAATACCGGCTGTCTATTCCCTGACCATCTCATACATACACAGCAAGCAGTACGACTCCATAATCCGCAATGTAAGCCGCGCCAATCAGATAAACCTTATTGTAAAGGATAAGGTCACAATCGAGCTGTGGAACATAGTCTCAGGAAACATCAGCTTTAACCAGGGTAACCAGTATACTCTCCTTGGACAGATAGGTTCCGGCATTGATGAACTTCTTGAAAATACAAGTGAAGGCAACAAGCAGAAACTTGAAGTCGCAAAAAGAACTCTCGTAACCCTGCACAACAATGTCAGCGCTCTTGGCCAGCAGATTGCCAGAGGCGAAAGTGTCAAGGCAACAGAGCTGCAGCTTGACGAAATCCGCAGCATAGCATCACTTCTTTCAGATATACTGCAGGAATTCATAATTCTGGAAATAGAATCAGCCTACCAGACAAACATCACCATACAGCACGCATCAATCATTTTTACAATTGTTCAGGTGATAATATTCACTCTGGTCATGTTCGTCGCAATAACCCAGCTCATCTCCATCAGCAATTCCATACAAAAACCTATTGCCGACATGGAACATCTTTCCACCCAGATTGCCCAGGGCGACCTTACTGCACGCGTGACACCGCCTGCCGTGGTTGAACTGAAACATCTTGCGGAGAACATGAACACTATGACCAGCCGCATCGACCTGCTGATCAAGCAGAACATCCAGGAACAGCAGAATCTGCAGAAGGCGGAGCTTAAGGCACTTCAGGCTCAGATTACACCTCATTTTCTGTACAACACCTTTGACACAATCATCTGGCTGGCTGAAGAAGAACGTACTTCCGATGTTGTGAATGTAACAAGGGCTTTTTCCGAATTCCTGCGCATCTCGCTTAGCCGCGGTCACGAATGGATTACCGTGCAGCAGGAACTGGACCATGTCCGCAACTACCTAACAATCCAGAAAATCCGTTACTCACTGATTCTCAACTACAACATACAGGCAGAGGAATCACTCAACGGCTTCACCATGCTCAAGCTCATTCTGCAGCCCCTTGTGGAAAACGCAATTTACCATGGAATCAAAAACAAACGCGGCAGAGGTCATATTGAAGTCTCTGCTGAATATGACAATCCTGAACATACATACATGAGATTCACTATAAAAGACGATGGCGCAGGCTTTACCCCGGACAGACTTGAAGAAGTGCGGCAGGAAATACTCACCGGCACAAGCGACTCCGAGACCCTCAATTCAGTCTACGGTCTTTACAATGTGAACAAACGACTGGTATTGTATTACGAGAACCGCTGCGACGGCCTCCACATAGAAAGCGAAAGCGGCAAGGGAACAAGTGTCTATTTTAAAGTTCCTTGTCTGAACAAACAGGAAGACGAAAATGTATAGTGTATTCGTAGTTGATGATGAACAGTTGGTGCTGGACGGAATCCGCAATAAACTTGAAGCCGAAGATTCAAATTTCATATTTGTGGGAGAAGCCACCGATGGAGAACTTGCACTCAGCCAGATTCAGGAGATTAAGCCGGACATCCTCATCACTGACATAAAGATGCCCTTTATGGACGGACTGCAGCTTTCCCGCAGGCTCAAGAAAATACAGCCCTGGCTCAGAATCATCATTCTTTCCGGTCACGATGAATTCTCCTATGCAAAAGAGGCCATCTCCATTGGAGTGGAGGACTATATCCTGAAGCCTTTCACTTATAAGGACCTGATGGTAAGCCTTAATAAAGTATCCGAAGAACTCGACTTTGAGCACAAGCGCTATTCCGACATCAACAAGATGAAGGAAGAACTTGAATCCAGTTCAATACTTCTCCGCAACCAGTTCCTTACCGACGTAATGCTTGGAAACCTCCAGACTGACTCAATAATGCACCGGCCTGATGAACTTTCACTACAGATGCTTTCGCGTTATTACAAGGTGATTCTCAGCAGCATAACACAGGCAGAGCAGAGTCCTTCAGAAATAGAACAGGTAAAGAGCCGCATTATTTCACTTGCTCAAAAGACAGATTTTGCCGTCTCATTTTTCATAGGTCCGCAGCGGGCCGTCACTCTTGTGATGGGAAATGCAGAAAAGGACATTGATGAATCATGCTACAACCTTGCCGAAGCGTTTGAGCATATCGTGACAAAAAATTCAAAATGCAACATAATCTCCGCAATCGGAAAAACAGTTGAACATGTGGCTTTAATCTCAGACTCATACTCCGAGGCAGAAAACATACTGCTGCAGTCAAAGTTCTGGAACATGAGCAGAATCGTAAGTGCCGACGACATCAAGAAAAGTTCTGACGGAGAATTGTCCCTTCGCGAAAACGATCCTCTTGTGGAGCGCCTGAAATACGCAGGCAACAACGAAATCGACCAGATAATCGAACAGTACATGGAAAGTCTCAAGGACAATCCAAACCACTTTTCTATCATCGCCTCCTATCTTTTGGTTGACGTTATCATGGCAGTTTCCAAACTTATAGAAGACTTGGGCGGAAACGTAAAGGAAGTGATGCCTGAAATTCTTAGCCACAGTTTTGTTGACAACGCAGTTCAAAACGAAAAGACATTCATTCAGGAAATCAGGAAGGTCCTGGAAAAGGTGATGGATTACCGTGATCAAAGAATCCAGGGACGCTACGGAGAAGTAATACTCAAGGCAAAGGATTATATAGAGAAAAACTATGCAAGCCAGGACACAAGCCTGCGGCTGGTGGCGGACGAAGTGCATCTGAGCCCCAACCACTTCAGTACAATTTTTTCACAGGAATGCGGCATTACATTTATTGAATACCTTACGAACAAAAGAATCGAGGCAGCCAAGAAACTGCTCCGCGAAACAGACATGAAGGGGGCCGACATAGCCTTTGAATGTGGCTTTTCCGACCCCCATTACTTTAGTTTTATCTTCAAAAAGAACACAGGTCTGAGTCCCCGCGAATACAGGAACTCATAGCCCAAGGTCAACCCTTCTTTGCACGGCTCCGGATGATGATAAACACACTCTGGAGCACGATGAAGAAGCACAGGATGATTGAAAGCACAATCTTGTTCCACCAGGAAGAAAGAGTTCCCTGGAAACTGATAAGTGTTTCAATAGTAGCCTTGATGAGCACACCAAAGAATGTACCGACAACAGTTCCCACACCGCCAGTAAGCATTGTTCCACCGATAACCGCAGAAGCAATTGCTTCCATTTCAAAACCGCGGGCCTGTTCAACAAAGCCTCCGGAAGTGTTCAGACAGAACAGAAGACCTGCGATAGAAGCAAGGAATCCTTCCAGCATATAGGCAAAGAACTTGTTCTTCTTAACATTGATACCCATAAGCAGAGCTGACTGCTCGTTGCCACCGATGGCAAACAGGTTGCGTCCAAAGCGTGTGTACTTGAGCACATACCACACTACCACCACAGCTATAATTGCGATGATAACATTCAAGTGAATGTACGGAGCCACCATCACACCCTTGCGGTTGGCATAACCCAGGAAGGCAGGCAAGTTGATGTTCATCTGGGCCATCTTGAGGAATGACTTGTTGCTGATGGAAATAACATCGGCACTGATCATTGCAGTAAGGCCACGGCAGAAGAACAGACCTGCAAGCGAAATAATGAACGGCTGCAGTTCCATGTAGGAAATAAGCCATCCCTGAATTGCACCGAACAGAACGCCGAACACTAGGACAATCACTATTGCGGCACCGACCGGTACACCAATGCGTTCCATGGTAAAAGCCAGAATCATACAGACAAGACCAACCACAGAACCAACAGAAATATCGATTCCGCCCGTAATCATGACAATTGTCATACCGGCAGCGGCAACCAAAAGACCTGCATTGTCAATCAGCATGTTAAGGAATGTCTGGAAATGGTTGAATCCCTTTCCGCCATAGACAATCAAGCCCATTATGTACATCGCAATGAACAGTCCAACCGTTACAATGAGCAGGAAGTTACTGCTGTCTATCTTTTTGGCTTGGGTTTTAGATTTAGTATTACTCATTTTGCAACCACTCCCTGTGCAGAAGCACTCTTGCGCAGCTTAAGTTCTGCCTTCCATTTTTTGAATACCGGTGACTGGAACAGAACAATCAGCACAACGACAACAGCCTTGTAAACCGGCAGCTGGTCAGCAGAAACACCCATTGCATAAAGGCTTGTGGTAAGACACTGAATTGTGATTGCACCGATGATTGAACCTGCCATATTGAACTTACCGCCGCCCAGACTGTTACCGCCAAGGGCAACAGCAAGAATTGCATCCATTTCAAGGTTAAGACCAATGTTGTTCGCATCACTTGAATAGATACGGCTGGAAGCAATAAGTCCTGAAACACCTGCACTGAATCCGCAGAACACATAGCAGAAGAACATAATCAGTGTGGAGTTGATACCGACAAGACGGCCGGCCTTGGGATTGATACCGACAGTCTGAATGTAAGTGGAAAGAGCCGTCTTCTTGAGCAGAAGCATAGTCAGTGCCACAAACAGTATCACTATGAAGATAGGAGTAGGAATCGGGCACTTTGGCAGGAAGCCTCCAATCCATTTAAAAGACTCCTGGCGGACATACAGAATTACACCAGTAGCATGTTTTGAAGGATCAGAAGAAATCAGCTGTGCAATACCACGGCCTGCAGTAAACAGAATCAACGTGGCAACCATAGGCTGAATGTTCAGACGGGCCACAAGGAAACCGTTGAATGCACCACAGGCAATAGCACCAAGAAGGCCAAAGAATATTGCCAGTGCCGGCCACATTGCATAACCGTCATAGGAACTTCCCAAAAGCCTTACGATAATTGCACCGGCAACCGCCATCACTGCACCCACAGAAATATCCGTACCACGGGAAGAAGCCACAACAAGTGTCATACCCACAGCCAGAATAATCAATTCGCATGAACGGTTCAGGATATCCACGATAAAACCGTACAGAACACCATTATTGATTGTAACCTTGAAGAAAGTAGGAGTAATTATGACATTCACAATCAGCATCACAATCAATGCAATGATTGGAAGTGCAAGCTGATATTTTAACAAAGACTTGCAAAACTTAGCCGCCGACGCGACCATATCTTTTCCCGAAACGTTCTTCTTTGGTGATTTGACTTTTTCATCTTCAGCCATTATTTGTCACCTCCGGCAATCGCTGCCATAACATCATTTTGAGTTAAACCGTTGTTTTCCAACTCGCCGACTTTTGCGCCGTCACGAAGAACACACAGCTTGTTTACAGTTCTGAGCATTTCCTCGATTTCTGAACTGATGAACATAACTGTAAGACCTTCAGAAGCAAGCTGAACGACAAGTTTCTGGATTTCGGTCTTTGTACCAACGTCAATACCGCGGGTAGGCTCATCCAGAATCAGGAATTCAGGATTTGTCACCAGCCAGCGCCCGATGATAACCTTCTGCTGGTTACCGCCCGAAAGCTGCTTTATCAAAGTCTCAGGAGAAGGAGTCTTGATATTCAAGGCCTTGATGTATTTGTTTGTAAGCTCAATCTGCTTGGCCATAGGCAACAGCTTGAAGACACCCGTTTTTGCCTGAAGGGCAATCATCATATTCTCACGGATAGAAAGGTCTGCGATAATACTTTCTGCCTTGCGGTCTTCAGGAAGGTAAGCCATACCCCTCTTGATTGAGTCGATAGGAGCATTGGCATGGAGAGGCTTTCCGTTAAAGTAAAGCTTTCCTCCGTCCGGCTTGTCAGCACCGTAAATGGCACGCACCATTTCTGAACGGCCTGAACCAAGCAGACCGGTAAGACCTACCACCTCGCCCTTGCGGATTGTAACATCGAACGGCTTGATGGTTCCTGTATGTGTAAGACCAACCGCACGGATAACTTCCGGCTGGTCTGAATTCTTTCCAGCATCATTTGAGTGAATCTCCGCAAGATCCTCAACATCATGTCCAAGCATTGCCTGAACCAACTTAATACGCGGCAGCTCACTGATTGTATATTGGCCCTGCAACTGACCGTTACGAAGAACAGTAATTTTATCGCATACAGCATACACCTGTTCAAGAAAGTGTGTGACAAAGATAATTCCAACACCGTCAGCCCTAAGATGACGCATAACATTGAACAGATTTTCAACTTCATGGTCGTCAAGAGAACTGGTAGGTTCATCCAAAATCAGAACCTTGCAGTCAAAGTTGATGGCGCGTGCGATTGCAACCATCTGCTGTATGGCAACAGAATAATCACCAAGACTTCTAGTTACATCAATATTTTCCAGTCCAACAAGATGAAGAAGCTCCCTGGCCTTTTGATTCATAAGCTTCCAGTTTACAGCCCCTATCTTGTTCCTAGGCTCATGTCCTGCAAAGATATTTTCCGCAACAGAAATATTTGTACAAAGGTTCACTTCCTGATAAACAGGACTTATACCGTTCTTCTGGGCTTCCTCAGGCGAGTGATTGTTAATCTGCTTGCCATCAAGGAAAATCGTACCGGAATCACGGATGTGAACGCCTGTCAATACTTTAATCAATGTACTTTTTCCAGCACCGTTTTCACCCATGAGAGCATGGATTTCGCCCCTGCACAGGGTAAAGTCCACATTCTGGAGAGCCTTAACGCCTGGAAATGAAATAGAAATATCTTTCATCGAAAGAAGGACATCATTTTCCATCATAACCTCTTATTTTTTACAAAAAAAGCCGGAGTTCAAACTCATTTTGTTCAGAACCCCGGCTCCTTGGCAGACTGCTGGACATATCCGGACCGCCGGTTCAGACATGCCCGTCAACAAGTCTTAAAGAATAACAATTAGTATTTGCGTGTTGGCAGTACAGATGCGGCGTTCTTCTGATCGAATACCTGTTCGTCTACGTACTGAACCTTGTCCACAGGCTGACCCTTCTCAAGCTTCTTGATGATTTCGTCTACACGTGGACCGTGCAATGGGTTGCATTCTGCCAGACAGTTGATTTCGCCGGCAATTGTCTTGTTGAAAGCTTCGCGGACTGCATCGAAGGAGATGATGATGATGTCCTTTCCAGGAACCTTACCGGCAGCCTTGATAGCGTCGATAGCACCGAAAGCCATGTTGTCGTTCTCGCAGTATACAACATCGATGTCCTTGAACTGCTTCAGGAATGATTCCATAACTTCCTGTCCCTTTGCCTGTGTGAACTCACCAGTCTGCTGACCGATAAGCTTCCAGTTCGGGCGCTCCTTGATACCCTCTTCAAGACCCTGTGTACGGCCAATCTGTGCAGAAGCACCGATTGTACCCTGAAGGTCGATGATGTTGATTTCTTCCTTATCGCGGCCGATTTCCTTGAGGTAAGCATCCAGCCACTTTACTGCATCGCGTCCTTCCTTAAGGAAGTTACCACCGACCCAGCACTGATACAGACTGTCATCTGCAACCTGAACCATACGGTCAGAAAGGATAACAGGGATTCCTGCCTGCTTTGCCTCTGACAAAACTGTTTCCCAACCAGTTTCTACAACAGGTGCCAGAACGATGTAGTCCACACCCTGCTGGATAAAGTTACGGATAGCCTTGATCTGGTTCTCCTGTTTCTGCTGAGCATCGATGAAGCTCAGGTCATAACCCTTCTCTTTTGTGAATGTTTCCTTGAAAGAAGCGGTGTTGGCAAGACGCCAGTCAGATTCTGCGCCAACCTGAGCGTAACCTACCTTAATCAAGCTGTTTGCTGCAGACTTGTTAGCAGCTGGAGCAGCAGGACTTTTCTTCTGACAACCTGTCAGAGCCATAGCAGCCATAATAACTGCACTTGTTAAAGCAACAACCTTTTTCATGAAATTCCTCCTGTTGTGTTTTAATAACTTATCATAAGTCGAAAATGGCGTTCCGTACATGAGAAATTTTACGAACTTTGTGCGAATTTTTCACTAAATTTGCGTAATATTTTTCCGACCCAGGAATGGAATTTTTTCAAAAGTTTAAAATCTTACTGCAGGTTGTATATTTTTTTACGTTGCGTAAGGGATTGGAAGGGCGCCGCAGGCGAACGGGCCGCAGGACCGTTTGAAACCCTGCAAAGCCCGACCCGTAGGGGTACGCCCGGCTTATTACTGCCCGGCACCCCACTCGGCATAGTAAGCGTCTATTTCTTTTTTGATTTCATCGGTAATCACGCCGTCAGCACCAGGGATGTAAAGAGCTTCCACAACCTCCTGCATGCTCACAATCGCCTTTGCCGGGAAACCGTATTTTTCTGTTATAGTGTCCAGGGCACTCTTATTGCTGTCCTGAGCGCGCTCCATGCGGTTAAGGCTGACCATCTCGCCCACCACAGTCACCTTGCCCTGTGCCATGACAATTGGATAAGTTTCTTCTATAGACTTGCCGGAAGTAGTAACATCTTCGATTATCACCACACGGTCGCCGTCCTTGATTTCGCTGCCAAGAAGCATTCCCTTGTCCGCACCGTGATCCTTGGCTTCCTTGCGGTTAGAGCAGTAGCGGATTTCCTTGCCGTAAAGCCTGCTGTATGCAATCACAGTCGCAACGCTGAGTGGTATACCCTTGTATGCCGGCCCGAACAAAACGTCAAAGTCGTCCCCGAAAGCCGCATGAATTGCCTGGGCATAGTATTCACCAAGCTTCATCAGCTGACTGCCGGTAACGTATGCTCCTGCATTCATAAAGAAGGGAGAGTGACGGCCGCTCTTGAGTGTAAAGGACCCGAACTTGAGCACCTTGCACGCAACCATAAAATCAATGAATTCTTTCTTATACTGTTCCATGCGCTTAGTATAGCCCATTTGCACCTTGTTTGCAAAGCGGATTTTATCACGGGAAATGTGTCAAAATTTATTTTTCTTTATTTCCCACAGACAATTTTTATATTGACGACTTACCCACTGTCTCATTATATTTTAGGTAAGCTCAAATATTTTTTTTAGAGAAACTGATAGTTTCAGGAGGCCAAAATGGGAAAGCGTTTATACAAATCCACAAAATCAAAGATGCTCAGCGGAGTGTGCGGCGGTATTGCCGAATACTTCAACATCGACCCCACCTTGGTACGCCTTGCATGGGCGATTCTAACGTTATGCACGGCCGCATTTCCGGGAATCCTGCTCTACATTATCTTTGCAATCGTAATTCCCAAGGACACAGACATAAACAACCAGCCGGAACAGTCCAACAATTCATCCAAGTCTGACGACGACATCAGCAAGATGAAGAGCGCCAACGTAGACAACTGATTCTGCCAGCCCACGGCACTGCATTCCCGCGGTTTACCTATCAAGCGTATTCCGCAGGAATATTGAACGGCAAGATCCCCGCTTTCCGGGGTTCCGGGCCGCGCCCTCCATTGCCGTCCGCAGCCGGCCGGCAACGCTTCCGTATGCCTGTGGCATCCGGGCGCCCCTCCAATCGGGCGTAGGCGCTTGGTTTCCCAAGAAAAGGAAACTTACTTGCTCAACAACTTTCTCTATGATACACTCCTAGTCAGATGATACAGATATTCGGTACAAACAAATCATTCAATGTCAAGACAGCCCAGCGCTGGTTCCTGGAAATAATCCCACTGTAGCCGCCAAAGCTTACCCTTGAATATAACACCCTGTTTATGATAAGATACCTCACTACTTATGAGTCGGTACCTGAGCAAACGCCCAGAATTCCGGCTCTTATTTTTAAAAAAGGCGTAATTTAGAAAAAACAAGAAGCAGTTGCGCCTTGCGAGGTGAGCATTATGTTCGACAAAATTCTTGACTTCCTGGACAACAGCATGTGGGGTGTCTGGGGAATTCCAACGATGGTGCTGATTCTTGGCACAGGTCTATTCCTTACCATTAGATTGGGCGGCTTCCAATTCAGACGTCTTGGATATGCTCTCAAGACAATGTTCCGCAAACCTGACGGTCAGCATGGAGAAGTTTCCACCTTTGGTGCACTCTGCACAGCCCTTTCCGCAACCATCGGTACCGGCAACATAGTCGGTGTCGCAACAGCCCTTGTCGCAGGCGGTCCTGGAGCACTTTTCTGGATGTGGGTTGCCGCACTGCTCGGTATGGCAACTAAATACGCAGAATGTTTAGTTGCAGTTCACTTCCGCGAAGTAAAAAAAGACGGCCACATTCTTGGCGGAGCATTCTACGCCATAGAAAAAGGCATGGGAAAAAACTGGAAGTGGCTTGCAGTCCTGTTCGCCGTGTTCGGAACAATGGTAGGTCTCTTTGGCATCGGAACATTCAGCCAGGTGAACTCAATCTCATCTGCAATTCAGACCTTCTTTGACCCCTCAGGAAACCACGTTGCCTTCACCCTCTTCAACAACAAATACTCATGGGCAGTAGTGATTTCTTCCCTTGTGGTTGCTGTTCTCGTAGCGCTCATAATCATCGGCGGACTGAAACGCATCTCAAAAGTGTCCTCTGTTGTCGTTCCATTCATGGCAATTCTTTATCTGCTTTTTGGACTGATAATCATATTTACACATCTTCCTCAGCTTCCGGGAGCATTCAAAACAATTATCCAAAGCGCATTTGGTCTTAACCAGGTTGCCGGCGGTGCATTCGGATTCATGCTGGTGGCAATGCAGAAAGGTATCGCACGCGGCATATTCAGCAACGAGGCAGGTCTTGGTTCAGCTCCTATCGCCGCTGCAGCCGCACAGGTAAAGGAACCGGTCCAGCAGGCCGTTGTTTCCATGACAGGAACATTCTTTGACACAATCATCATATGTACAATAACAGGTCTCAGCATCGTAATTGCAGGAACTTACAACATCGAAGGCCTCAAGGGATATGCCGTGACTGACGCAGCATTCAAGCAGCTTCTGCCATTCCCGGAACAGTTCACCGGCTTTATCCTGATGGCATGTCTTGTACTGTTCGGATTCACAACAATTCTTGGATGGGACTACTACTCAGAACGCTGCATTGAATACCTTGCAGGCGACAAAAAGAGCTCCACAGTCGTCACCATCTACCGCTGGCTCTACATCGCCGCCGTCTTTATCGGCCCCTACATGACAATAAGCCAGGTCTGGACCATTGCTGACATTGTAAATGCCCTCATGGCAATTCCTAACTGTATCTGTCTCATCGCACTTTCCGCACTGATAGCCAAGATGTCAAAAGACTTCTTCCGCAACAAGAAAAAGTTGGAAACAAACTAATCCTTTCCAAACAAAAACAGGGACTGCCCGACACCAAGGACAGTCCCTTTCTATTTGAAACACACAGGAAGTTTACTAAATACAAATCAATGCTTCCAGCCAAGCGCAAACTGCAGGGTAACCGCTCCTACATTAAAATCAACAAGATTTGTCACACCAACAACTGCCGGGCCAACCGCAAAGTAAATGCCGCTATTGTTGGGCACCCATGCAAACATCATTGACAGTTCATAGAACGGTATCGGATACGCATCATAATCAGATGACGAACCGTAATAAGATGAATACACAGATTTTGCCATCTCGCCGGTGCTGCCGCTGTCCACAGCTATCTCTATGACCTCAGGCTCGTCGGAACCGCCGCCAGTTTCAGATTCTTCATAATACACAGGAGAACTGGAAACCACTGAAATAACCCCCAAAGACGCCGAGAAGTTAAGTTCCCAGTGTCTTCTTGAGCCAGCTGCCGCACTAAAAGGATATGAAAATCCTCCCGTCAGCATAATGTTCGGCACAGGAAGAGCAATAGCTCCTACTCCCAGATGTACTCTGTTCTTTCCCGGAACCAGAGGGGTCCAATATTCGTACTTTACAATTCCCACCGGCACAGGAATAAATGCAGGTTCAAAATTAAAACCGAATTCATCATTTAATCCAGTTTCAAAAAGTCCTGTGGTACAATGAAACTCAACCTGGGCAACTCCGTCAGCAAATGCGGCACCTCCAACAAGTAGTCCGCATATTATCCCTAGAACTAATCTTTTCATAATGACCTCCAACTTTCTCTTATCATCAGGGAACAAGCAAATACGCTCTCTAACCTTTACTAAAACTTTAACTCATTTTTACCGAATTAACAACACTAAAAACTAAAAATAACAATAAAATAATTTACATAACACTTTTTTAAAGTTCAAAACGGTCAAATTCATCTTATCTCATTACAGAGTCAACATTTATTCATAATTTCCGTTTATATGGTTCCACTATGCGCCAATTGAATACAGTTCTATATTCCTCACGGCAAATGGTTCGGCTTTATTTTTTTGCCTCCACCAAGTCTTTGCTTTCTTTAGTCAGCCGGCACAATTCTTCAAATCCAATCCTGTCAGAAAGAATCACTGTTATCCAGTTTTTTTTATTCATGTGGTATGCAGGAAAGATGGTGCGCTTATCTATCAGCTCCGGGATTTTGTCCTTATCAGCCTTTAGATTCACCACGTGAATTACTTCCTCGCTTTTTAGTCCCAGACGCTTAAACGGAATGGCCATCACCAGCGCAAACCATTTATTGTTTTTACAGCGGAATACTTCATAATCATGAACATCATAAGTGTTATCATCCCAAGGAAAGTCTCCTTGAGCCTTCAAGTTCTCACTAAGGAATGTCTTGTATTCGGAAACAATGTCCCTTCCGTCAAAACACTTTTTCCTGATATCATCGATTAAATCTTTGATTTCATTGCGGACGGAATTTACAAAAGCGCCATTTGACCTTGAAACATCAAGCAGGGCATATTTTTCATTTGTAGCTACATCATAACAGTCAACATCAAGATGTGATTCTGAAATAGCAATGCATGCCTTAAAAGCACCGCCGGCAACCAGTTTTTCCATTGTCAGTGAATCAGCAGAACAAGAGCCACCAGCTGTTTTGCCTGCCGTAGAAAAACCGTAATCCAAAAGTTTCCGCTTGTCTGGTGAACTGATTATCAAAACATGATCAAAATTCATTCTTATCCAACACAGGAATGATTTGCATTCCAACAAACACCATTATACAGTTTTTAAATTTCAATTTCTACTGCCATTGTATCAGCTGCCTTCCACCCGCTTTCTGTGCGTTCAAAAATTGTGATGTTATCCACGGGGAACGTTTCAACGAGGTTGAGCTCATTAATAAAATGTGTCTGTTGTGTAAAATAATTCTGTTTCATATTTTTTTATACTATAATAAAAGCAGGCCTTTCACAAGAATTGATTCAGCACCTTTCCATAGCTTTCCAAATCCTTATTCCCAAAAACATTAAAGACCACTTTCCTTACACTGGAATATGGATTTTCCCCAAGCCACTTTTGTAAAACCGGTGTAATTTTGCAAAGCCCAGTTTCTTCTTCGTGCCCCTGTTTTTCCATAAGCCCGTTGCAGAATTTGTCTGATTTATGGCTTCTTACGAGAGAGTCGAATCGAGGTCTCCCGACCAGATCTAGCATTTGTCCGAATAATGAGTTATACTTGTTCATGTCAGCGAATCCTTATGTGGTGTGATTTTGTTGCTTATTTAATTATACCACATAAGGATTCGCAGATTTTAAAAAGAGCTTTTTAACA
>CAMNHD010000001.1 GCA_946538875.1 uncultured Treponema sp. | reverse complement strand
GGATCATAAGACACACATCCTTGTTGCGGAACAGGCGCTGAATCTTGCGCTCCTCCACAGCATTACCCTTCTGCACTTCTGCGGCGGCAGTGGTAACGGACTTTTCCGTGTGGACTTTACTTGAACCAGTTGCTCCACCAATACCGTCACGGCCTGTTCCGCCACCAAGCAGGATGATTATGTCTCCAGCTTCAGGTCTTTCGCGCAGAACAAGGTCAACCGGAGCAGCAGCAATTACCGCACCAAGCTCCATGCGCTTTGCAACATATCCCGGATGGTACACTTCATGCACCTGTCCGGTCGTAAGACCAATCTGATTTCCGTAAGAACTGAATCCTTGGGCTGCCTCACGGGTAAGCTTCATCTGCGGAAGTTTACCAGGAAGGGTCTTGTCCAGCGGCACTGTCGGATCGGCGGCACCAGTGACACGCAGAGCCTGGTACACCCAGCTTCTTGCGCTGAGCGGGTCACGGATTGCACCTCCGATACATGTTGCGGCTCCACCAAACGGTTCAATTTCTGTAGGATGATTGTGTGTTTCGTTCTTGAACTCCAGCAGCCAGCGTTCAACAGGCTCTCCGGTTGTGTAATGCACATCGATGTAGATTGAACATGCGTTGTTTTCTTCGCTGACCTCAAGGTCATCAAGCTTACCATGCTTGCGCAGATACTTGGCACCGATACAAGCCATGTCCATAAGGGTAACAGCTTTGTCCTTGCGTCCGGCATAAAGGTCAGTCCTCATGTCCGTGTAATTCTGGTAAGAAGAGCGGAACAGTTCGGCATAAGGTCCGTCCTGAATCTTTATGTCCTTAAGGATAGTATTGAACGTGGTGTGGCGGCAGTGGTCGCTCCAGTAAGTATCCAGCACGCGGATTTCAGTGATAGTCGGATCACGCTTTATGGAAACAAAATAATCCTGCATCCACTTGATGTCGGCAAAGTCCATGGCAAGACCAAGCTTCCTGCGGTATGATTCAAGCTCTTCGGCATTCAGTTTTGTGAATCCGGTGACAGTTTCTATCGCACCAGGGACATGGGTCTTCATCTCCAGAGTCTCCGGCTTTTCCGTGGAAGCAAGGCGGCTGTCCACAGGGTTTATAAGATAATGCTGAATCTTCTCAACATCGCTTGCGGCAACATTTCCAGTCAAAATAACAATCTTTGCGCAGCGGACACGCGGAGGTTTTGAACCAACGGCAACAGAACCACGGAGACCTTCGCGCAGGAGGCTGAGGCACTGCTCGGCACTGTCGGCACGCTGGTCATACTGCCCCGGAAGATATTCCCAGACAATCTGAGTGCAGCCGGCTGGAATCTCCAGATTTTCAAAAAACACGTTGTCAGACTGGGGCTCGGAGAAAATGCGTGTAGCAGCGGCACGGGCCACATCGTCGCTAACGTTTTCCACATCGTACCGGTTCACATAACGCACTCCGGTAACACCGCCAATACCCAAAAAACCGCTGATTTCAGCAAAAATGCGCTTGGCTTCGTTGTCAAAGCCGTCCTTGCGCTCTACAAAGATACGAAACATTTTTATATTATAGAAAAAAACATACCTTTATTCAACATGTCAATTGCACCAAGTTCCACTAAGTGCTATAGTGTGCCGCACAGGACAACATTTTATGAAGACAAAATCCGCTTTCTATACCCTCTTGGCCAAGACGGCCGCACTCTTCAAAAAAGAACTCATGCTTTCCGTCTCTCTGCTTGCCGCCATCATTTCACTATTCATCACACCGCCAAGCACCGCCGCCATCGCAAGCATAGACTGGAAGACCCTCGCCACTCTTTTCATGCTGCTGACCGTACTGGAAGGCTTCAAGAAAGAAAATATCTTCCTTCCATTGCTAAAACGCTCCGGCAGGATATCAACCGTCACCAAGCTCACGCTTTTCCTTGTGTTTTCGGTTTTCTTCACATCCATGTTCGTGACAAACGACGTATCGCTGATTATTTTCGTACCGCTCACAATCATACTCTTCCGCGCCGGCAACAAGGAACAGTACATCGTACCCGTATGCGTGCTGCAGAACATCGCCGCAGTAAGAGGCTCGCTCCTAACACCTTTCGGCAGTCCGCAGAACCTCTTTCTCTACAGCCAGAGCAAAAGCTCAGCCGCAAACTTCATGCTGCACATGCTTCCGCTTTGGGTAGGCTCGGCCATACTCCTGGTACTCTTCATCCTTTTCATGTACCGTAAGAATCCAAAGGAACAAGTTTCTTCCGGGGATTCATTCCAGGGCAGCTGGGACCCTGCGGCCAAAAAGACACGCATCCTCTACCTTGCACTCTTCACAGTGATAATCGCCACAATCGTCAGCCGCACAAAATACTGGCCATACGTCACGGCATTCGTGGCACTGATGCTTCTGATTTTCGACCGCAAGATACTTGTCCGCACCGACTACGTGCTGCTTTTGACCTTCCTCTGCTTCTTTGTCTTTTCGTCATCAATCGCAAGGAACCCGGCAATCTCCGCCTTCCTAAAAAAATCCGTCAGCGGCAACGAGTACTGGTGGAGCATACTCCTGAGCCAGGCAGTATCCAACGTACCCGCTTCCATAATACTCTGGCCGTTCACAACAAACCTTACCGCCCTGCTCTACGGACTGGACAGTGCAGGTCTCTGTTCGTTAATCGGCTCACTGGCCTCAGTCATAAATTACCGCATCTACTCACGCGAGTACCCAGGCAAAATGCTTTACTTCCTCAAGTGGTTTGAACTAATCAGCCTGGCATTCTTTGCAATAGTCGTCATTCCCCAGTATTTCCTAAGTTTCTGGAAGTGGTGAATCATCTTTTTCCCAGCGGACTCTTCCCTGCGCAAGAAAACCTCCAGCCCCAAAGAGTCCGCAGCAGCTTCCACGGGCTTTCCAGGGTTCCGCGGGCCCCTACCCGCTCCATTGCGCCGCGCCGTGCGCTCTGCAACCGCCTGCGGCGGCCCTTACAATCCCGCCGCCGCCAATGCACAAAGCCCCACCAGTTCTTCCTGCCTAATCCGTAAACAACTTGACTTTCTGCTCACGGCCACGGATTTCCGCATCAGCCACCACATTCAACTTAATTCCCGGAGCAGCCGCAAGAATTCCCCTGGCACAGGACTCGGAAACAAGCAGATCCTTTTTATACACCTTGCACAGATCCTCGATTCGGCTGGCAGTATTCACAGTATCACCGATAACCGTATATTCCATACGGGACCTGGCACCAATAGTTCCGGCAAGCACAGTCCCGGAATGCAGACCTATTCCAAAATGTAATTCAGGATACCCGGCTCTAAGGAATTTGACATTCATTTCCACAAGGGCCTTTCTCATCGCAACAGCCGCCTTGAACGCATCCAGCTGATGATTGGCAGTCGGTATAGGTGCTCCAAAGATTGCCATTACAGCATCCCCTATGTACTTGTTGATCACACCGTTGTTGTCGGAAATACATTTTTCCAACCCGGTAAAATATGCATTCAAGAGCTTGACCACATTCTGACTCGGCATATTTTCGGAAAGAGTCGTGAACTTCCGTATGTCGCAGAACATTATCGTAACGTCACGGTTCTCGCCGCCAAGAGATACCTTACCCTTCAAAAGATAGTCGCGCACCTGCGGAGAAACATTCCGCCCAAAGATATCATTTATGCGGACAATCTCCTCAGTCTTTTTCCTGACATCATTCTCAAGGGTTCTGTTGTAGTTCTCGATCAGCATCAAGTATTTCTGTTCCTTGGTATCATCGCTTATCATAAAGTTGTAACCGCGCACACGCTTTCCGTCCATGATTTCATCACCGGAAACCTTGTATATCCGTCCGTCAGCCTTGTAGAAATGGGTCACAACTTCATCACTCGCAATAATATCGTCAATCCAGGAATCTATTTTTTCAAGGATACCAGTTTTACTGACAACAGCACTGTCAATCATTATACCTTTCAATTCGTCAAAATAAGACTTTGCAGTTTCGTTGCTGCCAAGAAAATTCCGCTTTTTATCAAAAGAAATCGACGCTATCTGCCCACGGTTCACGGAAACATCAATGACCGCCTGCTCTACATCATAAAGAACAAGTCTGTCAGCAATCAGAAGGAAACATAACTGGGCAAACACAAAACTGCACGGAATAAGCAGGTCACCAAAAGCAAACACACTCTTGAGCGCATAGGAAATTATACAGACCGACATATTTGCCACAAGCAGGAACGCTGTTTTCCTTGAGACATCCGACCTTTTTCTGAATCCCCTTATGATGGCAATTATACAAAGCACAAAATACAATACAATCAGTATATAAAATACAGTGTGCATAAAGCCGTAGTTCTTTGTGAGACGAGCCGTCCCAAAAGCATCCGGATTGAACTCAATGTTTTTGTAGAATATATCCAAATGCCCGCTTGTCAGCACAGACATATAAACAATCATATTCGCGCATGACATAAGCACCATCAGGACTCTCTTGATTTTTATCTTGCACAGATCGAATATGTTGAATGTGATGATAAGCAGCAGGAAACACCCGCCCACATAGCTTATATCATTGCCGAGCAGAGCAACATCAAGGGATTTGGAAACACTCAGCACCGCATATCCCGCGCAGGAAATCGGTATCACTATGAACATCAGGGTAAAAAAGATACTGTACCGCTGATTCCATCTGAATGCATACAGCAGACTGAACACAAAAGAAACTATAGTTACAATTTCAAAGCTGTTAAGCGTCATGTCAATCTCTCCGTATTTTACTTTCCGATATCACATGTAAGGGGAAAAAATATCCTTGTACTCCTGAACAGAACCGGCCATGACAATCCTGGTCCGCAGTTTTGCCCCTCCGCGCAGCCCTGAACTGTAGGCACAGAATTTCTTGCGCATCTGCATACAGGCAGTCTTTTCGCCTTTGTCCTCTACGTTCAGCGCCAATTCCCTGAACCCGGCCCTGAGCCTCTCCTGCACAGATTCCTGAACATAGGTTCCGGTAAGCAGATATTCCCTGGTACGGGAAAAAAGAAATGGATCCCCCATCGCTCCCCGTGCAAACATAACACCGTCCACACCCGTCTGCTCAAGCATCTGCCTTGCAGTTTCAGGAGAATGAGCATCTCCACTCCCGAATACAGGTATCCTTCCGTTCACAAATTCAACAAGCTGCCTCTGTATTTCCCAGTCAGCCTTGCCCTCATACCCCTGAGCCCTAGTCCGCGCATGTATGGTGATAGCATCGGCACCTGCACTCAAAGCAGCTTCGGCCGCAGCCTTCCACGTCATATTTGCAGAATCCCATCCACTGCGTATCTTCACAGTCAAAGGAACAAGCCCACGCTCAGGATGCTCTCCACAGTACTCGGTGACAGCCTGCTTTGTGGCACTGACAATTGCATACAAGCGGTCCGGTTCCTTGGTAAGCATACTTCCTGCCCCCGTCTTTGTTATCTTGGGAACAGGACAGCCTCCGTTGATGTCTATGCTGGTACATTCAGTACGCTCAAGAACAATCTTTGCCGCAGAAGCCACAACATCGGCATTACCACCGAACAACTGAACCGCATAGTCCTTTTCGTTAGGAGCCTTGGCCATAAGAGAGGCTGTTTTTCCAGAACCGCGTGTCAGGGCCTCTGCACTCACCATCTCCGTAGTGCAATAAGCCGCACCATTTTCCACGCAGAGAGAACGGAACGCCCTGTCACTATAACCTGCTATGGGTGCCAGGAACAAGTTTCCGGAAAGGTTCAGAGCGTCCCGCCCGGAAAATTTTATTGAGACACCGTGGTAAAGTTCCATGCTTACTCCGGAAGATTGAATATAGTGCAGCTGTTCTTCCAAAGCTGGTCCGCCAGCTTCTCAAGATCCATGTCCAGCATTTCAGCAAGGAATCTTGCCGTAGAAGGAAGATAGGCCGGCATAGTACGCTTTTTTTCACGGTATTCCGCCGGAATCAGGAAAGGACTCTCAGTTTCTATCAGAATACGGTCCACCGGCACATTCAGAGCTGTTTCGTGCAGGTTCCTGGCATTTCTATACGTAAGATTTCCCGCAAACGAAAAATATACATTCAGGCCCGCATTAAGGCACTGCTTTGCATACGCCGCATTCTCGCTGTAACAGTGGAATATGGCACCCCTGCTTGGGATACGGTCCTTGAGTATCTCCAGAATATCCTGACCGGCCTCCCTGTTGTGGATAATAACCGGAAGGTCGAATTTCTGAGCAAGCTCAAGCTGCGCGATAAAGAATTCAATCTGCTGACGCTTAAGCCCCTTTACCTTGGAATTATAATAATCCAGACCGGTCTCGCCTATAGCCACAACATTAGGCTGCTTGACTGCATCCTCTATCACTTTCACCCAGTCCGCACCTGGAGTACCGACTTCCGCAGGACTTACACCCACGGCATGATAGATTCCCTTTACAGAACGCAGCGCCGCGTATTCCTTCTTAAAGTCATACAAGGAGTTATTTATGCTGATAATACGAGTCACACCAGCCTGCTTAGCCTGCTGAACAACACGAATTTGGTCAATTGGGGCGTCATAAATCAGCCCGATATGGCAATGAGTATCAAAAAACTGCATGGTTTTCGCTTCCTTAAGAAAAATGTTCTTGTCAGTCGTTTTTTAAAGCGGTTAGGATATTGAACGACAATAACCTAAATTTTGAGTCCGATATACCGATAATAATAACACAGGAATGGCATTCCGGTCAACTTAAAAAAATAATTATTTCAGATGGGGGCCTCCCTGTCCCGGTATTGCCATAAATAGAATAAAATGATATAGTGAGTCGTTGATATTATGACGGGAGTTTACCGTGGGACGTACACGTAAATATAAAAGATTAGAGAAAAACTTTGTTTCGCGAATTGGACATGGACTTGGATTTGTGTTCGTCAAAATCGGACGCTTCCTGGCACGATTCTTTCACATTTTTGACCAGAAGCTCACGGTCATGGTCGTTCCCCATACCAACGGCAAGGTCATCAATCTTCAGACAAATGTTTTTGCTGTAGTTCTCGGCGTAATAGTAGTCGCAGGTATAGTAGTTTCATTCATCCCGTTCACAAAGAATTCAGCAAACTCCCAGGCAGAGATTTCCCGCCTCCGCAACGAAAACAAAGAGACACTCGCAAGCCTTGACGAACTCCGCGACGAAAACAACAACCTGATTCAGACCGGCAAACGCTTCCAGAACTCCCTCTCAAAGTCACTTTCAACACTCGGAATCAACCAGAGCGAAAACATTTCACGCTCCACAAACAACAACAGTGACCTTGCGTCCCTCTTTGACTCACAGGCTCTTGCTTCCGGCACACTCAAGGAAACTTCCGACATCAAGCAGCTGAACGCATATCTTGAGTCTGCAGTTCAGCCGGTTGAGCAGATTGGAAAGATGCTTGAATCCACTTCTTCACTTTTCACTGATATTCCGAACATCTGGCCCATCAAAAACGGAATCGGCCACATCACAATGGCTTTCGGCCAGAACGAACACCCCATTACCGGCCAGTGGTACATCCACAAGGGTATCGACTTCTCCACTTACCGCAGCGGCGATCAGATTGTTGCAACCGCAAACGGCCGTGTCGTTACAGTCGGTTATGACGACAGTTTCGGTAACTACGTAATCATAAAGCACAAGCACGGCATCTACACCCGTTACGCACACATGGCCACCACAAGGGTCATCAAGGGTCAGGAAGTCACACAGAGACAGGTTATCGGCACCATAGGAAGCACTGGTATTTCAACAGGTCCGCACCTTCACTACGAAATCCATATCGGTTCAGACGTTGTAGACCCTGCAAAATACATCAACATCAAGTAAATGGCATTTTTTAACGACGACTTTGCATTCAACAGTATAATCGGCTCAGGCTCTATCGTAACCGGCGACCTCAAGATTCAGGGGTCGGTGCGCATAGACGGCGACCTTGACGGCAACCTGGAATGCACCAGCAATGTCAATGTAGGGACAAACGCCCGCGTCAACGGCAACATATCGGCAAAATCAATTACGGTCAGCGGTGTGGTCAAAGGCAACATTCTTGCCCCGGACTCAGTCACACTAATGGCATCCAGCGTCGTCATCGGTGACATACAGACACATCATCTACAGGCGGAGGAAGAAGTCACAGTCCACGGTCACTGCATCGCACTCAGCGACGAAAGCCTTTATACCGAAGCCGTGAACAAGTGGCAGAGCACACAGGCAATTGTTTCAAGGACAGTCCTAAGTTCGCTGCGCTCATAGGTTGGAAGATTTATGGAAATCGAAGCACTGAATCAAGGAACCCAGGGCCTTTATTTCAATGCTGCCCAAGCCGCAAGCATGGATGCAGCCGCCAAGCTCAAAAAAGAGCAGAAAGCCTCAAAAGTAAAGAAATCAGCATTTGCCAGCGCACTGGAGCGCACTCAGGCAGAACATCAGCTCAAGGCAGAAGGTCTTCCCCCGGAAATTGCCGGAATGGACTCCGAAGAAGCCATTGTTTTCTTAAAAGACAGGGCTGATGTGGCCGCCGAAAAGCTCAAGAACTGTCAGATGCCTGAATACTTTGCAGACTACCGCGAAAAAGTCTCGCAGTTCATGCGATATATCGTAAAGACAAACTACAATGTAGAAACGGAAAAACGCCCCGGCCGCAACAGAAGGAACAGACCGCTCCCGGCACACACCAAGATTATTCTAGTGAACAAAAAGCTTGACGAGATGGCCCAATGGCTGCTGCACTCCCACAAGGACACCCTTGAGATGCTGGCAAAAATTGACGAAATCCGTGGTCTTTTAGTAGACTTGATGGCGGCTTAACTGGTAAGATTAAAAAATATGGAGCCCCTCGCTTAGTATAGTACATGCGGCCGGCTCAATGGAGTTGTTAAATGTCTGATATTTTTGAACAGGATATTGATTCAGATAGCCAGGACCTTTCATCATTGGAAGATGATGTTGTGGATTCCCGCGACACCGGCAGTTTTGTTTACTCCAAAGACTTATATAAACTCAAGCTCGAATATTCCAACGAAGGTATTTACGCGGCAATACCCGACGGCCTCAAACTGACTCCGGGAGACTATGTGCTTGTTCCCACCCGCTACGGTGCAGACCTTGCACGCAACCTGGGAAAATCAGAAAAACCAATAGGAATCAAGAAAGCCGACATTGTTCAGGTCATCCGCCTTGCCACAAAAGAAGATCTGGACCACGTTGCCGAACTTGCTGAAAAAGAAAAACTCGCCTACAAGACATTCAAGGAAAAGGTCGAATACCACAAACTTGACATGAAGCTCATAACTGTGCACTTTCTGGTTGGCGAACCCAAGGCGCTCTTCTTCTTCAGTTCAGACAACCGTGTGGATTTCCGCGAACTGGTAAAGGATCTTGTGGCAGTGTTCAAGATGCGCATCGAACTGCGCCAGATTGGCGTAAGGGACGAAAGCCGCATCACCGGCGGACTTGGCGTATGCGGAAGACCATACTGCTGCAATTCTGTAAGTGACAGACTGCGTCCGGTAAGCATAAAGATGGCAAAGGAACAGAACCTCAGTCTGAACAGCATGAAGATTTCAGGCCAGTGCGGAAGACTCCTCTGCTGCCTGAGCTATGAGTATGACTGGTATGCCGAAGCCCGTAAGAGCCTCCCGGCGGAAGGTCTGCGCATATTCTACGACGGAACAAACTTCCGCATCACAGAAGTGAATCCAATAACCAGCATGGTAAAAATGAGCGGAGAAGACGGACGTCTGCTGGAAGTAAATGCCAAGAGATTTGTCCGTGAAGGCAACAGGTGGAAGATAAACTGATTTAACCAGCGGATTTTCTAGCTGATAATGGCCGTGAAAGTCTCTTCGTTTCCAGTAAACGGAGAGCACTTATAGTCACCGTATAGCTCAATCTTGCTGAATCCAGCTTCCTTTGCAAACTGTTCAAGTTCATTCGGCATAAGCGGATACATAGGAACTTTCTCCATAACTTTCAGAAGGCGGCCGTTACCGGTTTCAACCTGCTGGTCAGTAGCATAAGTTCCATCATCCAGCCGGTAAATGCGAGAATAGAGTTTAGCCCTGAGACTTTCCCTTGTCGGCAAATCCGACTGCGCCGGGTTGAACACTCCATAATTGTAGAGATTCAGAACAAGTATTCCGTCATCAGTAAGAAGCTGCTTTGCGTCAAAGAAGAACTTCCGCATAAGAGTCTTGTCATGGATAAAGGCAATGCGGTTTTCAAGAGAGTAGACCACATTATAGAAATGCTTACCTAAAAAACGGCTCATATCCAGATAGGACATCTGGAAGAACCTTACGGACATCAGCTGATTGCGCCTGCGCAGATTGGCAGAATGAAGAAGTTCCTGTTCACTTTCAATGCCAGTCACATCAAGCCCTTCCCGCGCAAGAAGATGCTCGAACAGGCCAGCACCACAGCCAACTCTGAGGAGTTTCACGGGCATAGTGTAACGCTTTGCCAACCCCCGGAAAAGAGACTTCTGGTCATCCGAAACAGGATAGAGTTCATCATAGTATTCTGAAATATTACTTGTTATTAATTCCATATTACTTTAATTATAAGGTCATAAAACAGAAAAAGCAATGTTTTTTTTAAGAACTTTCAAAGAAGTTTCCATAAGTTTCATGACCTCCCCGCTTACCTGCCAGCTGCATTCGCCTTCAAGGAATCAATTTCGGCCGCAAACTGGAGATAATTGTCCACGCGCCGCTTCTTGGCAAGCTCCAGCTGCTCATCCGCCTCGGAAAATCTTCCCATCCGTGCCAGACACACAGCAAGGTCAGCATGCACAAGCCCGGAACTATCATCAGCTTCCAGCGACTTTGTGAACAGTTCAGCAGCCATCTCCTCCTTACCCTGGCTGAGATAAAGGGAGCCGAGCGAAGCATTTGTGGCGGGGTCATAGGGAGCCATCTCCAGTGCCTTCTGATACATACGCTCAGCTTCTGCCTCATCCTGCTTGATCCGGTACAGAAGTCCAAGGTTTATGTAATTGTTCGCATCATCCTTAATCTCCAGAGCCTTCCGCCGCCATTCAATGGCAGAATCATAGTCGCCCTGCTGCGAATAAGTATTTGCAAGCATGATGTAGATAGTTTCCTTATGATATGAACAATCCTCGGTCAATGCCACTTCAAACGCCGCACGCGCCTGCTCATAGTTTCCCGCCTGGAACAGACGGCTGCCTTCCTGAACCGCAGTGTCCCCCTTTTTAATGCATCCGCAGAGAAGCAGGACCAGGGCCGCAATCACAGAACTCAAGAGAGACTTTTTATACCTGGTATTTCTAAAACCTAACATCTTCCACCTCAAAACAAATCAGTCAATACAAGGCGCATAATCCGTCCATTCAATATAAGGTTTACCATCCCTAAAGTCCACGGGCAGCAGACTGTATTCCGACATTGCCAGATTATCCGGCTTCCAGTGGTCAAGCATTATGTACCAGCGTCCGGCTATTTTGACCGCACAGGCACCCTGGCCATCAAAGGTAGTACTGCGCTTATCACCGTGGCATGGATTGTCCAGCAGACGCCACGCGCTCAGCATATTCGGGCTTGTAGCGTAAAGCATGGGATTTGGAGCCCACCCCGTGCATGTGGAAGTAAACATGTAATACACACCGTTTTCCTTGAGCACAACAGGGGCCTCCCTGAACTGCTCCGCACAGGCAAACCTGTTTGCTCCGGTGTACTCAGTGTAGTCCGCGTTCAGCTCTGAAACAAGAAGGGTGGCATTCCCCTCGCTGGAACTAACTATATACGCCTTTCCGTCATCATCCGCAAAGAATGTCATGTCACGGCTGTCACGGCGGTTGGGACGTTCACCCTTAACAAACTTAAAAGGCCCTTCAGGACTATCGCTCACCGCAAGCCCAGTCTTTGCAGCCACATAATGCGGACTGTCCAGATGAAACCACATCACGAATTTCCCTGTGCTCCGGTTAAACAGAACAGTGGGCCGCTCTCCTATGCACGTGTTACAGTAAAGCTCACTCTGCGGGTCTGTTTTGTCGCTGTCCAGGACAACTCCATGATTCTTCCAGTTCACAAGATCCTTGCTGGAATAGCAGCAGAAACCACCAAAGACATTCCTTCCGTCAACTTTTGGCACATTGCGGTTCTCACCATACAGGTACCATACACCATCATACTCAAGAATGCATCCGCCGTGAGCCTGAATATAATTACCGTCGGAATCCACCCAACAAGTTCCGTTCTTCAATCTGCGCATTACTTTATCCCCCAAAATTCACAAGTTTTTCCACAAAAAACACCAGTTTTCCCCAGACTTTTGCACAAGTACTCAACATTTTTGTGGAAAACTCACATCCAGTTCAGGTGAAGCGTCTTGCCAAGCATATCCCCCGGTTCCAGTACGACTTCACTTTTGTCCTTGCCGAATCCAGTTACAGAACACCTGGCACCGTTACCCAAATCATTGATTCTAATGGTAACAGAAGAACCATATTCAACTTTGTAGGAAAACTTCTCCCCCTTATGCAGCGTCTGCCGGGGAATCAAAGTCGACTCAAACATCCTTGGACTATTATCCAAAGGGATTTCTTCGTCATCGTTGCGGAAATAGTTCAGGTTAGTAACCTTTTCACCGCTCAGCTCCACAGTCCCCTCAATCACTTCAACCGTAACAATACGATTGGCAACCGAATACGTCCTTCTGCCCCTGCTGACACAGGAGACGGCCGATAAAACTAAGACCACAATCAAAGCGGCAATAATAGAATGAATGCTTTTATAGATTTTGTTCTTGTTCATAGATAAGAGTATAGCATTACAAGGTGATTACCGCAACGTTATAATAAAACCCGCCCAAAATGCAGACACAAAATGGATGCCGGCCGCGTACTCAAGTCATGCGGAACCACAGAATAGAGCCGCCGACACTTGATTTTATCGCGAAAATCCCTGATACTAAAAAAATGCCGGGACTCAGCAAAGAAGAATTCCAGAAGATTTACTCACTTTGGGACAATGTTTCCCCCATAGACGGAGACTGCGGGCTTCTGTGCTCAGCCGCATGCTGCCGCGAAACAGGAGACTATCCCCAGGAAATCTGCAATCCTGAATTCAAATCACAGTCGCAGGAAGAAGACGGACAGGTGGAACTAGGCATGTATCTGCTTCCCGGCGAAGAGCAGATGCTGTCCACCCAAACCCCCTGGCTCACATGGACAACCGACAACCCTGCGGAATACGGTTTCCCAGAATCCTGGACTGAACCAGTCTATTACGCAAAGTGCAGCGGCCCCGCAAACTGCCGGAGAAATCTGCGCCCCATACAATGCAGGACATTTCCGCTTCAGCCGCATCTGGATCAGGACAACCGGCTGCATCTAATCTACTACAGCGACGCTCTTCCATATAAGTGCCCGCTGGTTTCAAACCTTACCAAACTGAACCAGGATTACCTGCTTGCAACTTTTACCGCATGGAAAAAGCTTCTCAAGGACGAGCGCATCTTTGACCTGGTAAAGGAAGACTCTGATTACAGGGACTACATCGGCACCCCCTACACAATAGCCTACCCATACCAGACATCACGCACCCCGGATTCAGATTGTTGAAGGAAGAACATTAAGCAGATCCACACTACCATCGGTCAGAGGAGCCTCATAGCGTTTTCTGCCATAAATCAGTGTCACCCTGCCGCAGTATCTTGTACCTGGCAGCGCATAGAGCCTTGCCTTTGAAATCCTACCGTCAGCCCATTCCACATCAAGCTTAAGGTTTCCCTTGACCGAAACACCGCTGAGACTTCCGTTCTTCCAGGAAGCAGGAAGTGCAGGGAGAAGCTCCACTTCAACCCCACCGTCAACGCATTCACTCTGCACAATCATGCGCGTCATGGCACACAGTGCACCAAAGTTTCCGTCAATCTGGAACGGAGGATTATTGTCCAGAAGATTCGGAAGAGTATAGTTCCTGAGCAATTCCGCAAGTGATTCTCCGGCCTTGGCGCCTTCATGCAGACTGGCATAGAAATTCATTATCCACGCCCTTGACCAACCAGTGTTTCCACCACCATTGGCAAGACGTGAATCTATAGTCCTGGCGGCCGCTTCGGCAAGTTCCGGTGTACGGTTGTAGTTAATGCTGTGTCCAGGAAAAAGGCCATACAGCTGACTGATATGCCTGTGACCCTTTTCCGTCTCCTCACAGTCCAAAGCCCATTCGCGGACAGTTCCGCCAGCCGTCACAACAGGCTCCTCAATGCGGTCAAGCACGGACCTAAGGTGCAGCAGTTCAGAACTGTCATCCTTGTATCCAAGATCCCTTGCTGAATCAATAGTAGCCCTGAACAGATGCTCAAGAATCCTGTTGTCCATATCCGCCCCGGAACAGAAGCTTCCCGACTCACCATTGGGCAGACGGTAAGAATTTTCCGGAGACACCGAAGGACTCAGCACAAGATGCCTTCCGTTAGCAGAAGGAACAAGATACTGACTAAAGAATTCACAGGCCTCGCGCAGCAGATAGTAATGCTTCCTCAAGAACTTAAGGTCAAGGGTATACTCGTAATGCTCACGCACATGAGTTGCCAGCCAAGCAGCACCAAGCACCCAGTAAGTTCCTGGAATCCACTGGCCCTGCGGAGCGGTGTCACCCCAGATATCCAGACTATGATGGGCAACATAACCATCGCAGCCATACATAACGCGCGCAGTTTTGCGTCCATTCTTATAGGCACGCTTCATCAGGGAGAACAGCGGCATCTCCGTCTCAGGCAGAGAACACATCGCAGCCGCCCAGTAATTCATCTGGGTATTGATGTTGATGGTATATCGGCTCCCCCACTTAGGATCCATCTCCTTGTTCCAAAGCCCCTGCAGCGTTGCAGGAAGAGTCCCCGGCCTGCGGCTTGAAGCAAGCAGCAGATAGCGGCCATAGTTCCAGTAAAGCTCAGCAAGTTTTGGATTATCAGCCCTTCCAGAAAGAAGCTCGTCAGTGGGTACCAGCCCGCTGTCCACAGAACCTTCCGCAGAAGCGTCCCCCGGGCCGCCGAGACAAAGCTTTACCCTTCCGTAAAGAGGGCAATATTCAGCAAGATGTCCCGCCTTAAGATTCGTATACGAAGTACTGGATGCAAAGCAGACCTTGCGCAGAGCCTCGTCAGTGCACAGCATTGCAAGCTTTTCCCTTGAAAGAGAGGCATTCCCCTTCTTTGCAGAGAACCTGTGCCCCCGGAACGCAGTCTCTATGTCAACATAAAGCGTCGCCTCGTCAGCGCCCTCAACAAGCAGAGTGCCGCCCTTAGTACTAACCCTGCCGCCAGAAGCAAGCACAGTCGCCACAGCACTGAACGGAATTCCAGAATTGCACTCCATTACTATAGTGTCTTCCTCCAGCGCATACATCCTGTGAGCAAAATCCCCGCGGTCAAAGTTCGCCCTAAAGAAAATGCTCTTGGGAGTACTAGCCGCAATATGGACCACAAGCACATCATCTGCCGCCGATGCAAAAACCTCTCTTGTATAGGTTATGCTGCTGCCGTGAGTATTCTTGGAAAAATAGGCAGTGCTGGGCATGGAAGACTCTGCGGTAAAACTGGTAGTCGCAATGGCAGACTCAAGGTCAAGCGAACGCTTGTAGACAGAACAGTTGAACAAATCTTCCCTTACACCGCAAGGCCCCTTAAGCCCCTTATTGTCCTGCGTAAAAAAATCAATATGCAGTTCACCGGCTGTCTGATAGACAGACTGCTGTGAAGGACAACCGGTCATAGACTCGTAAGCCAGCTCCTGAGCCTCCTGGATATGACCGGAATCAAGAAGCCGCCTTATCTCGGGCAGTGCAGCACGGCAGCTCCTGTTGTTTCTGTCACGGAACGGCCCGGACCACACAGACTCCTCGTTCAGCTGTATCACCTCATGCCCAGGCTGGCCAAAAACCATTGCTCCAATGCGGCCGTTACCCAGGGGCAATGCCTCGGACCATTCAACAGCGGGCTTTCTATACCACAAAACATTCATAACACCAAATCCCCATCAGCAAAACTTTTTTCTTTTTGACCGCAGAAATTTCCGCGTTGCATAAAAAAAATTATACCACACTTCCCGCCAGATTTAAACACGAAATTCCAAAAACGGTTCTCTTACGATATTCAGCCCCCGGTCACCCTATTCAGCCCCCACACACGTAAGCCCCGCACACTCACAAAATCCCGCCCCAGTCACAAAAATATCCATCCATCCCCTTGACAAAAACTATTAGATAGCATACAATTTAATCACAAACAATAAATACACGGAGGCACCCAATGGCATCAATCTATGATTTCACAGTAAAAGACGGAAAAGACAACGACGTATCCCTCAGCAAGTTCAGCGGCAAAGTCATGCTCGTAGTGAACACAGCAACCGGCTGCGGCTTCACACCACAGTACAAGGGTTTGGAGGAACTCTACCAGAAGTATCATGAAAAAGGCCTGGAAATCCTCGACTTCCCATGCAACCAGTTCGCAAACCAGGCCCCAGGCAGCAACGAACAGATTACAGAATTCTGCACACTCCGTTACCACACAACTTTCCCACAGCTCAAGAAAATCAACGTCAACGGAGAAGACGAGTCCCCGCTGTACACCTACCTCAAGAGCCAGAAAAAAGGCTTCCTTAACAGCAACATCAAGTGGAACTTCACAAAATTCCTCGTCGACCGCAGCGGAAAAGTCGTAGGCCGTTTTGCCCCAAC
This sequence comes from uncultured Treponema sp., assembly GCA_946538875.1. The sequence continues at coordinate 25,392 of CAMNHD010000001.1, read as the reverse complement.
CGACACCCCTGCCAAAATCGAGTCAAAAATCGCCGCCCTCCTGTAGTATTGCATTAAACTTCATAATATCATATAGTATACAATTATATTGAAGTTTATCCGGACGGCACTGCACCGCTAACCGGCTATCCGGGGTTCCGTGGTCCCCACTACATTCTTGCCTGACGGCAAGAACGCCTACGGCGCCCCTTCTATCCGGCGTATGAACATTTGCACCAGGAGATATTTCTATGGAAGAACAAAAATATGACTGCCTCAAACTTGAAAACCAACTCTGCTTCCCACTCTATGCCTGTTCAAAAGAGATAATAAAGCGCTACAAACCCTTCCTGGACGCACTTGACCTGACATACACACAATACATCACCATGATGGTTCTGTGGGAACGCAAAGAGATGAACGTAAAGGAACTGGGACACTACCTCTTCCTGGACTCCGGAACACTCACCCCGCTGCTCAAGAAACTCGAAACCAAGGGCTACATCACCCGTGAGCGTATGCACACCGACGAACGCAACGTAATCATCCATATCACTGCCGAAGGCCAGGCCCTAAAGGAACAGGCCGCAAAAGTCCCAGGCAAAATGGCAACCTGCGTCCAACTTAATCCCGCCGACGCACAGCAACTCTACTCCCTGCTCTACAAAGTCCTCGCCAACTTCACTGCCGAATCCCAGGAAAACTAGTCTGCATCTGTAATTTTGATGTAAGAACTACGGGCTGAACTGTATTCATCAGCACTAGAGTCCACAGCCGTACTTTCTGAAGTTCCAGCAACTATGCGAAGCCCCTCCCCTACATAGAAAGTACCATGGGAGGTATTTCCTGCACCACCACCGATTCCAGGATTACCATCTGCGCCCACTGCAGTAACGGTACCTCCATAAATCTCAAACGTACCTCCGGCACCACCTGTTCCCGAAGAACCTCCACCTCCTATACCGGCAGAATTCTCACTACCTTCAGCAGTTACAGAACCTCCATAAATTTTAACCGTACCGCCGGCACCATCAAAACCTCCACCGATACCAGCACCCCATGAGTTACCTTTAGCGTTTATTGTTCCACCATATACGCACAAACTTCCTCCGTCAGCTCGCCCACCGATACCAGCTGCACCTCTACCTCCTGTGGCAGTAATGGTTCCTCCATAAATAGTTACTGTGCCACCACCTATTTCATCATTTGTTCCCGCTGTTCCAATTCCGCAGCTTTCAGCACTTCCGACTGCATTAACAATTCCCCCATGGATAGTAAGCGAACCAAAACTTAATTCATTTCCAGAAGAGGACGGCCCACCCCCTCCTATTCCTCCTATTCCAGCTGCATACACTTCATCTTCTAGTCCAGCCTCCGGATCATCCTCTACCTGATACTCCTTTGCTTCCAGCTTGCCGGTACCTTCTTCCTGTGCATAAATTGTCAGGCTGTTTCCACCGGCAGAAAGGGTAATACCTTTGTTTGCAGTTAAGGTGGCACCATCACACAGAATCAGATGCACCTCACCGCTAACCGTTATACGGTCTTCAATCGTCACATCGCCTTCTGCCGCATACCAGCCGCCATTCCACGCTGTTGAGCTTGAACTAAGTGTAGTATAGTCCCCCTCAGAAAGTCCTTTTTTGCTGTAAGTAACTTTTTTACCCTCCGCATCCCAAGACGCTTCCTGATAAACTAGAGAACAAAAAACTGCATAGAGAGTAATATCTTCCTTGACTGGCTCAAAAAAATCATAGGCATCTACACCATCAGGGCTTGTGTACCAACCAAGAAAAGTTAAACCATCCATTTCCGGCTCTTCTGGCTTTTGAACACAACTGTCTTCTTCAACAATCTGGGTGTCAAAACAAGTTTCATCACTCGTCATAAACTTCACTGTATAGGTCACGGTATCAGTTCCAGTCAGCGAAATCATTTTTATTTCCAAAACAGTCATTCCTGCTTTAGTAACAATCGGCTTACTCTGGCCTGCGTACAATTCCAGTCTCTTGCCATTCTCATCTTTGTAAGCCACAGCTTCCGCAACAATGGTAATTCCAGGGGCTATATTCTCAAAGACAACCTGCGCACCTTCTTTCACAGGAATAGTTTTTGAATCCTGATAACCGCCTTTAAGGGAAATTTCAAGAAAAATATTTTCGCTGTCAGAAAATTCATCCCAAAGAGAGTTCTGAGCCGCAGCAGAGACCTTGTTTGCAAAGTCTTTTGTTATGGAAAAGGAAAAAGAAGCCGAGCCGGAATCATTTTGTGAACAAGAATTAAAAATACCCAGGAAAAACAACGTCACAAGGATAGAGAGCATCGGATAGAATACAGAAGCCTTTTTTCTCTTAAAAACCTGAATGAATCTCATAAGCAAACTCCTTAGCAAAGGTAAATTACAATCTCTAAAAGCTTGAGACTTTAGAGTTATCCCAAATTTCAAGGATTTTTCTACATTAAAATTTATTATAACATGCTTTTTGAAATTTAACAAAAAATTCAGCAGGATAAGGTAAAAATTCAGTCAAACTTATGGGATTCTCCTCGCTATAGGCCGCGCCCACCTCCGGTCGCTTTTTCCTCCCACCTGGTCGGCGCTCCCTTCGGCTTCGAATCCCCCTTTGAAAAAACAGATTGCCTTTTTAAAAAACAAAAGACTCCTCTGTTAACAAAGGAGTCTTTAAAAGACGGAAAGAGGGGGATTCGAACCCCCGACAGAGTTTCCCCTGTGCACGCCTTCCAAGCGTGGACCTTAAACCACTCGGACATCTTTCCAATCTGCAAAAAAAAATACAGGTTCTTGAACTTTAGTATCCAAGGTGCCTGTACTTGTAGCGAGACTAACACGATTCGAACGTGCGACCTCCACCTCCGCAGGGTGGCGCTCTAATCCAGCTGAGCTATAGTCTCAAACAAAATGTAACCCTAGGGCTACTAGCGGAGGCGACAGGAGTTGAACCTGCCCGGGCATTGCTGCACCGACGGTTTAGCAAACCGTTGTAATACCGCTATACGACGCCTCCAAAGTTTCCGTAGAAGCCTTGTAGGGCTCTAGGACGGAGCGAGAGGGATTTGAACCCCCGATACCCGTAAGAGTATAACGGTTTTCAAGACCGCCGCGTTCGACCACTCTGCCATCGCTCCAAAAGAATGTATTGTGATTATAGTATAAAATCAAGATTTGTGTCAAGTGCAAGCACAAATAAATTCTATTATTTTTGCAAAGCCACAAATCCAGGCATACAAATTCCCCTACTGCCCCAAAATCCGCTTAAGGCTCCTCATATCACTCTGTAGAACCTTGCTGTCCGGATTTTCCAAAAGCCCCTGCTCCAGCACCGCCATCGCACTTTCATAATCACGCTTGTTCGCATAAGACGCAAATTTGTTATGATAGTCCACAGCATGATTGTAAAGACACTGTTCCTTGGCCTGTTTAAGCTTGCGGCTCTGCGGCAGTTCTTCCAGTCCATGATCCGCAACAGCCGCTCCCTCAAGATAAAGTCCCTGCTTTCCGTAATAATCCACCCTGTTAAGCCAGATATTCTCCCATAGATTTATCAGATGGGCCTTAAGTTCCCTGTTCTCAACAGCCAGGGGATTCTCCACAGCAGACTTCACGTAAGCCAAAGCTTCTTCGTCATCATTTATTGTTTCAAGTGCATACTCCACTTCACCCTGAAAAATCATCTGCTCAATTTCACGGCAAGTCTTTTCCTGAACCCTGTCCTTCCGCTTTGAATAGATATCTTTTGCAGAGCCAACATCCTTTGCATTGCAGAAGTACACCACGCAGTTGTAAACGGCACTATCGTAAGTCTCTTGCAGCCTCTGCGAAAAGCCCCAGCGTTCAGTCACTTCATCAAGCCAGAACAAAACATCCACATGTCTTTTCTGCCGCTGCAGATCAGCCGCATAATTGCAGACTACAGTGTCAAAATCATAACGCGCATCATTTTTAGGATCAGCATCCGGCTCCGTAAACACAAACCGTGTTGCCGCAGCCATGACTGCAGTGGTAAAATCCTTCCTGTCCATGGACAAAGCACTGATGTTTCTTGAAACCAGACTCACCAGCATATAATCGGAAACTTCATGCCTGCCATTATATTTTTTTTGCGGAACAACAGCGTAGTGGGTTGAATTATTCTTCTTTGAGACAACGCGCCTGGTTCCAGGATTGAATCCCATAGGATTTGTCGTCTCCACATCAATTTTGTTCCCGCGGGCAACAACTGTACAGAAGCAATGATCCGGAGTTCTTTGGGGAATGACCGTCAGACCGGCTGCCTTTGCCAAAGCCATGTACAGAACAGAAGCTGAGACACAATTGTATGTTCCTTCAAAAAACATTTCGTCAAGTTTTGTCTGATGTTCAACATACTGCACAAGAGTGCGCTCATACATCAGGGTAAGAATCTTTTCCCCGACAATTGCCTGGTCAGCCTGACCTCCAGAAAAATCCACAACCTCTTTTTCCAGACCACGGTAAATGTCAAGGTACTCGTTCCAGGATTCAGATTCAGGCAGAACACCGCTGAACACAAGACCTAGCCGTATAACCTGTTCCCCAGACAGTTCGTTCACCCCATTGTATTTAACGGCCGCAAGGGCATTTGACGGCTCAAGTCCAGGAAACTGTGTCTCCTGGGCATAAAAAGTCTGCATCCCAAAAGTGCAGAAAAATCCCAGGCATAGAAAAAACTTTGCTGACCTAAGAATTTTTTCCATCTTCTTCCTCCTTAGAAAAACCACTGGAACCACAGACCGCCCTTATCCGCTCCAGGAGAGGAGGATGACTGTAATTGAATACCGAATAAATCTTTGGAGGCACAACCTCGCTGAGATTTTCCCTATTAAGTTTAATCAGCGCAACAGACAAATCTTTTCCGCCTCCGCACAGTCCGGCACTATAACGGTCAGCCTGAAATTCATCACGACGGCTGAATGCATTTGAAACCAACGAAAGAAGTGGTTCAAAACCACCCACAACCATGAACAGAAGGAACACATTAATCAGTTGATACCGCACAGCAAGACCACTTCCGGCATCACGCAGAAAACCAAAGCCAATGCTAATCTCAGGGTTCTTGCTCAGCCAGCACGCCGCAAACAAAACCAAAAAGATAAGAGGAATTGTAATACAGAGTTTCTTGACAATATGCCTGTGCTTATAATGCCCCAATTCATGGGCAAGAACGGCTTCTATTTCCCCTGGAGCAAGCTGTTCAATCAAAGTATCGTACAGAACAATCCTCTTGTTTTTTCCAAGTCCCGTAAAATATGCATTCGAGTGGCCGCTCCTTCTGGAAGCATCCATCACATACATACTCTTTGCCTTGAAGCCAGTTTTTGAAAGCAGAGCGCCAAGCCTGTCCTTAAGTTCTCCATCCTGCAGCGGAGTAAATTTATTGAACATAGGCGCAATCAGCACTGGATAAACATAAGACGCCAGGAGACTGAACAGCACGTAGACAATTCCCAGCAACAGCCACCATATTCTTGGAAAATTAGAAAGCAATGCAACTGCCGCGCACAAAAGGGCGGAAGTGATTACCAGCGAGACAATCAGTTCCTTGAGCCGGTCAGCAATCCACATAGTTATGGTCATCTTGCTAAAGCCGAATCTCTTTTCAATGCGGAATTCCCTATAAATGGCAAAGGGTATATCCAATAATGCCCCCGGTATGGAAACCATTATGGAAAACAATATTGCAGAAGCATATAGATTTTCTGTCCATCCCCACACCAGATTGAAACACCACACATAGACACCTGTAATGACCAGAACCACTTCAAGCATCACAGAAAAAATATTTTTTGGAATCCACAGGAAATACTTTGCATTTTCATAAGCAAAAGTTTTCTTCAACTGCTCCTCTGTTAAATAGGCCGAAAGTTCAGCAGGGACAACAGCCCCCTGTCTACATCTCCACTTCCAGTCAATAAATTCAAGCATCTGGTTCAGAAGAAAATCAAAGCCAGTTCCCACCAGAAAAATTATCACGAATATATTATTAAAATCAACACAGTTCATAGTTTTAATATACATGAGAATCTGCGCTTTGTCCAATAACAATTCAAGCCCCGGCAAACGCTCAGGGCTTATAAAATCAGGTTACATCAGAAGTCAACCGTACCCACGGTGTAGGTTCCCTTAATCGACTCAAGCCGCAGAGTCAGAACTTCCTTCTTTTGATAAGCTGTACCAAAATTGGTGTAGACTTCTGCCTGTACAACCACAGGCTGCAGGATTTTCTGACTTCCTGTACCGTAATAGTTAGCCTCAATCTTGTAACGTCCCTTCTGCGCCTTTTTAATTGAATACTCCTCAGGACCATATCCCTGTGTAAAGTCACGCGAAATACGTCCGCCATTTTTAGTCAGTCTGTTTCCATAGAAACACTTTTCACCGGAAGGATCAGTCACCCACAAGTCAATATCACAATCATCAGTATTCCATGTGAGCACAACCCTTATATCAACAGGAAAGTTTTCAAGCAGCTTCTTGTCATAGGAATTAGTCCTTACCGACCTGTCCAACGCAATGATGGCATTCATATCGTTCAGAGCAGTCTGCTGAATCTCTGCATAACGGGAATCCCATTCTCCGCTGACAATTCGATACAAGGCATCTGCCGCTTCCTGATTTCTTCCACATTCCCTATAAGCCAAAGCCAGGTCCCTGAAGAATTGTGGAACCTTAGGTCTCAGTCTGGTAAGGCGCTCAAAAACAGTCACCGCTTCTTCATTAAAACCATACTCCATCAAGGTGTTTCCCAATGCTCTCAGAACATCAGTATTCTCAAGTTCCATCTCCGCGAGGTTTGACAAAATCCTGAGACCTTCTTCCCTAAGACCTTCATCAAAGAAATAAGGCGCCACATCAAGATAAAAGGACGGAGAATCAGCATACAGTTTCTTTAAGTCCAGATACTTTTCATACATGCGTCTGACAGCCACCCTCTTTAGCTGCACAAGATAATCCGCATCCGGATTCCAGGCCTGAACCTTTATTCCTCCCACCGCCTGCTTAGTTCCGTTGTCAACGGAAAGCTTTTTTGCCGCTTCTTCCCGTACAGAGTCAATACTTACCGCAGCAGGAGCCGCCGCTCTGGAGGCAGAACCACGCTCAACACTCATTCTGTTAGCCGCAACGTCAGCCGCTTCCTGCTGAACCTCCAAAGTGAGTCCGTTGAATCCAGAACCGCTGAATCTAGAAGAGCCAGCCTTTTTGTTCGACTTATTGAATGCACCCTCAGGAGTGTTCCACCAAGACCTGTAGTTTTCAAATGCGGTATAGACCGATCCCGGTATACCGACACTGCCGGTTCTCACCTTTGAACTACCATTCCGTGCTACAATCCGATTATACTCATCAAGCAGCTCCTCAGGCGGTTCAATTTCGTACTTAACATAATCCTGTACCGAATCCAGCACAATAAGAGACATATCCTTTGTCACAACAGTATACTTCTTTGCAATAGAATTTATCTCTTCCCTGTTCCGTTCGTAATCAAGAGAAAGCGCATCTATTTTCTTTGTTGCCCACAGGCGCGCTATATTCTCAGACTCAAAGTCACTTTCCACATCCCGTTCGGAACTTATGTTAAAGACAACAGTCCTCACACTCTGATTTCCATACCCAATAGTCACACTTATTCTTGCAGACTTCTTCTTTAGGATTCCCGACAGAGCAAACTCCCCATTCACAGGCTCTCCAGGAAGCGGATACACATCTGTGACGGCCTTTCCATCATAATCCACAGACAGAATACGAACCTGCTCCACAGAAAGAGACTGCAAAGCCTCTGCGTGAGTTTCAGCACAAAGGTTCACATAAACACCGCCGTTAGTCCTTGCGATTGATTCAAGTCTTCCATGATCAGCACTTACACAAGAGTTAATTGTGTTGACCACAGTCCCTGACCTTCCCCGGCGCTGGGAGTAAGACCTAGCAAAATTATTACCCTGGCCCCAATTCGAAAGTCCATCACTGAACACAATGGCTTCATCCGCCTGAACAAATCCGGCAAAATCAATGTTCAAATCAGAAGCACCATCATACACCTGCGAACCAAGATAATTCCTTATGTTTTCAAACAGCCTGTTGCTATCCCTGTCAGAGAAATCCCTTGTCTCCAAAACTTTATTCCCGAACAGCACTACGCGCACATAAGGATTGTTCATGCGCAAAAGATAATCCCTCAGAAGCGCCGTTTCCTTTTCAAAGTCACGTGACTGTGCCGAAGCTGAAACATCATAGTAAAGCGCCAGAGATTTAGGCATACTGCGGTTCCGCCCATAAACGCCACTCTGGGCAAGAGCATAGAAATATGTATCCCTTCCCTGATCCTGAAGATATACAGATTCACCATCCATAGCAGGAACGTTCACCGTCAGCTGCTTTTCAAACACCCAGTTTTTCCTGCTCAGCTCACCATTATACCCCTGATAAAGAGACACATCACCGTCAGCACTATATGCATCCCCTCCCGCTCCGCAGACATTTATACTGAAGTCAAAGGAATCCAGGACAGTCTTACCGGACAACGGCAGCAGCACGTAACGGCGCTTACCATCCAAAAGAGAAACTTCTTCCTGATATGTCACCTGAACATGTCTTGTGCCCCTGGCAGGCAGCGGATAAACCCTGGTCTTAAAATTATTGCCTTCCGTCATCTCAAGCAGGCCCGGATCCACATTACGCCTCACAACATCTTCAAAAACAGTACGACCCTTTTCTTTTTCTACAGCCACTCCCCTGCGCATTTTTCCATTTATATCCAGAGCGTAGCCAACAACAGTCTGCCCTTCCGCCAGAGGAAACTCAAACTCGCCTTCCAGAACCTGTGATGAATTATTGGCAAACACCATATCCACAGTTGTAACGGCAATATTTCCGACTATCTCCGCCTGAACCGACATTTCTTTCAGGCTCACCGCATTTTTGTCAGTGACGGTCATACGCACTGGCCTGACTACCGGCTGTACAATAGGAACAACAGGTCTTACAGGAACAATTATCACATCGCCGGGAAGAGGTTTTTCAGGCTCCACAGGTTTAACTGGATTCACCGGTTTAACCGGTTTAACCGGTTTCACTGGTTTTACAGGCTTGACAGGTTTCACCGGTTTAATTCTTTCCACAGGCTTAACCTGCAGAATCAGTTCATCAGCAGCCGCATCAGCCGCTTCCCTAATTGAATCGGAACTGTCCTTCACCTGGACAGCCCCTGCAGGAATATCAAATGAATTACCTGTCGTATGAGGAACCGGGGTCGGTTTTTGTATCTTCTGGGTCCCCTGCTGAGAAAAAGCGCTGCCGGCTATACATATTCCTGCAATCAAACCGCTGATGAATATCTTAGAAAATCTTTTCATAAACTACTCCACTCATGGAATTAGAAAACTTTGCGGCCTTCCCACATCATTGCCGCGTATACCATTCAAACAATCTGTATCCAATAATGTAACGGGCACAATGCAAAATGAGATTATAAATCATCCCCAGGTCAACAAAAAAGCCACCTGCTCTCCACGCAGATGGCTCCATCAAATCACAGACCTTTTTCCCAAGTCACGCCAAAACCTCAGCGTTCAAGACTTGGAGTCCAGTATGCCTGGTTGTAAATATCCGTGAATCTATATGTAATCAGCACCTTGCCGTCCCCAACATCCGTATTGCTGATTTTCATTGAATTACCAACAGTCATCTGTTCTCCCAGATAATAACTGTCCTGGTAATCCCCGTCATAAGAGTAATAGTCGCACAGGAAATCCAGCTTGTCACCAACAGAAAGCTCCGTAAGATTTTTTGCCACAGTCTTGGTAGCCTTCTCCTGATAGTCAGTCTGGGCACCGGCAATATATCCATAAGGATGAGCATTATCAAAAACCAGCCACAGATTCACCCGGGTACCGTTCAGCAAGGCCGGAACACGCCCGGTAATACAGTAGTCATCACCCACTTCAGTAGTGTCTTCATGATAATAAGCCACCACCTGCCCGTTAATCGAAATCCAAGTCCTGTCCGTAGAAGCAATCAGCTTTCCATCCTTGGTATAGTCAAAATCATTATCCCAACCAAGATCTATATACCCCTCACCGTCATCGTAAAACACATTCTTGTCAAGGGAATGGACCAGCTTCCACTGATTCTCAGGCAGATCCATAAGAACATTGTCAGCACTCCTTTCATCCCAGACCAGATTTGTCGGGTCAAAATAATTCATGCTGATATATTCCGCTGTTTCCTTGACCCCCATCGCACGTTCAGAAAGAAACTTGGAGTTGCTGCCCGTAAGACCGCTTATCAGGCCGCTCATACCGGAACCGCCGCCAAGGAAGGAGCCAAGCAGATCACCAATCATGTCGGCACTGCCGCCAGTTGAAGAAGACGCACCTCCTCCAAAGCCGCCCAGTCCACCAAGCAGAGAACCGAACAGAGACCCCATGGAACCGGAACTTCCACCGCCAGCCACCTGACCGCTCACCTCCATACTGGCAAACTGTTTGATAGCCTTTGCATAATCATCATCCATACCTATAGCGTCATAAGTATTGCAGACCGAATCCACATAGGAAGCCCTCATATACGGAAAGTAAATCGAAACTCCATAGGCATTAGTCATATTGCTGGAAGTCCTGTTGTACTTTACAGCCCCCTGCAGTGCTCTGGCAAGAGCCTTTCCCTCGGCAGTACCGACCTTATTCGCAAGGTCCACAAAATCCACCTGGTCAATCTTTGAACTAGTGGCAAATTCGCGCGTAGTATACCTTGCATCGGAAACCGTCTTGTAGTCATTATTGCTGATAAGCTTACTGACCGACTTAGAGAAATTCGTAAGCGGAGCAGGAACAGTATTGGCAAATTCCGCAAGGTCAATCACAGAAAGAGTCGTCTTCTGACCAGCACATTTCTTCCCGCACTGATACACAAAGTCATCCGCAATAGTCTTGCCAATTTCAAGAGTGGAAAGAGAAGTATCCTTGCCAAGCTTAGTCAGCCAGTTAGTATAGTACCAGCCGATACCAGGCTCAGTCTCCTCGGAAGCAATCATATAGTCTGCATAAGAATTGAGCATGAGGGCAGTTTCAGCAGTAGCCATCAGACAAGCATCAAAACCAATGAAGTCAAACGTCACACCACCAGCCTTAAGAGCTTTGTTGATTCCGGCAAGACTCATGGACCCCTTGTTGGCAAACTTTTCGTCATAACCGTATCCGCTTATCGAACCGCCGCCATGATCCCAGAAAATCAACTCGTAGCGGTTGGCAGGATAATGCTCTGCAGTCCACTTGATAAACGCACTAAGAGTGGCCGGATCAGTCATAAGCTTGGCCCCGTCATTGTCCACAAGACGCTTTAGCCCACCGTCAGCCACCTGATAAATCTGATTATATGAACTGCTGATTGCAGAAGTCTTCCATTTTTTACAGCCGCCCGTATACACAATGATTTTCACATTGTCGCCGTACTTTGCCGCAGCCATTTCCCCAAGGTCGGAAGAAGCCATACCGTGCTGGGACTCAAGATCCGTACCGCACATGTAGACCATTATAGTAACATTGTCCTGTCCGCCGCCACGGATTGCGGTGCGCTTTGCCCTTGAACCAGGAGCCACTGAAGTGTCCAGCTGCGCAGAAGACGCATTGACCGCCGCCCCCGAATAAGCTGAACCTGAATTATAACCCTCAGAACCTGAATAAGTTGAATCAACAAATTCCTCATACGCCTGACTTTCAGTCTGAGACTCACCATCTGAACCGCCGCCAAAAAGCGAAGTCAGTCCACCAAGACCGCCATTCTTAAACAGCAGGAACAGCACCGCAATGATTATAACAGGTAGCGAAAGTCCACCGCCTATCGCAGCACGCTTTCCACCGGAACTACCGGAACCGTTTCCACTCTTTCTTCCCGAATACCCGTCACCGGCACCCACAGGTCCAGTTCCAAGCCCCTCTCCGCGTTTATGAACCCCGGAACCACCGCCTGTATAATTCACATCACGCCCACGCGGTCTTTTTTTATCCATAAAAACCCCTTTTGTAACAATTGTCTCAGGCAATCATTGCTTTTCTAAAAATTTCCTTGAATTCAATTTTAACCGTAATCAGGTTTTATGGCAAGATTTAAAGTCAGCAGGAGCACACTTCTTTTTTTACATAAATCAAACAGCTGCAGACGGCTGTACACAAAAACGCATTCCCCGCTTTCCAGGGTTCCGGCCTACGCCTCCATTTGCCCTTGCGGGCAAACGCTGCGCGCCCTTACAATCGGGGCTAGGCCTCTGGTTCCAATCCGTCAGAAGAACACAATTCTCCGCAGAACCTTCTCATCCACATCAAAAGGTGCCGCCGCAAGTTTGGCCTTGTTCTGAGAGAGCACAGACACAGCATTTTCCAGCAGATTCTCAGGAAGCTTCTCACTTCCACAGACCGCCGCATAAAATGCCTGCCACTCCTCCAGATTCCTGAAACCAGATTTTCCAAGGATAAAGTCCCGGTCAGCCGCAGAAGCTTCGGCAAGATAACCGGCCTGGAAATATCCTACAGCCTTACCATGAGGCAGCCCAAGTCCATAAGTCAGCGGATAGCTGAGACCATGCGGCAGGCTTGTACCATCCTGGGCAATCGCCATGCCACCAAAGGTGGAAGCCCGCATCAAAGTAAAAGCTTCATCCTCGGCAGGAGCACGGCCTTCAACCAGCACATCCTTTACCGACGCCCACAACTCAAGCCCCTTTGCAACGCACATACGGCAGTAATCGCTTGCTGCACTGTTCACATAACTTTCCACCATGTGGGCAAACGCATCCACCGCAGTATTTCTCAAGACGGAAACAGGAGCTTTGCCAAGGTATTTTCCGTCAACAAGAGCCAGAACAGGAAAAATCTTGTGGCTTATAGAACCCTTGGTCTTTTTCTCATGGATTGTAAGTACAGAAACACCAGTCACTTCAGAACCTGTACCGCAGGTTGTAGGAACAGCCACAACAGGTAGACAAGTGGAATCAGCTCCCTTTTTATAAAGATAGGCAGCCCCTTCATTCTTATGATAAGCCATAAGAGCAATAGCCTTTGCTGCATCAAGCGGAGAACCTCCGCCAATACCGACCACCAATTCAGCGCCAAAAGAAAGAGCCTTTTCCCTGCCCCTCATCACAGTTTCTATGGAAGGATTTTCTTCAACTTCATTGAACAGTTCCCAGGAAACACCGTTGGACTCAAGAGCAATCCTCACATCGTCAAACGCGCCGTTCGCCACAGCAGAATGCTTTCCGGTCACAATCAGCGCTTTTTTTCCCAGTGTGGCAATATCCGGTCCGTGTGACACAACACAATTCTTCTGCTCAAACACCTTTGTGGGCATATAAAAAAACATAGGATTTACCTTGCCCTGACCTTGTTTACAAAGCGCTTGCATTTACCCGCATAGTTTGTGCGTATATAGTCCACTATCTCTTCCTGGGAAGGATTTCCTTCACCTGCTGTAAAGAATACCACACCCAATGATTTTGTAAACATAATCTGCACTTTCTTCCGTCCAATCGTTATGCTCTGAAATGCATTGTTTTCAAGCCATTCAAAACTCAGCAAGCCAGGCATCTTGACAATAACCCTGTCTTCCTGCAGTTCAACATATGACTCATCAGTGCTATCCCGCATAACAGTTTTCTCTTTCCTGATCCTCTTTTCGGCAGCCTTGACAATCCTCCATATAAGTGAGACAATTCCATCCACAACTGCGTAGCAGACCACAAACAGTAAAAGACCTGCCATCATAGTTTCCGCATTGAAGCCTTCTTTATCTATACAATAAGCCAACAGACTCCACAGTACTCCAGAAATCAAAAGTGTCAGTATTTTCAAAAAGTAATTCTCAACAACACTCTGATTATAAGTGAACCATACAGGTTCTGTCTTAATTCTCATCTCCATAACCACACTCCTTCAAGAATCCAGCATTTACGCCTGGAACACAATTGCTCCGCGGTGGAATGTTGCCATAATCTGACCGGTAAGCTTCTTTCCCTCAAGCGGAGTATACTTACCTTTGCTGGCAAATTCCTCGCCGTGAACAGTCCAGATTTTTTCAGTATCAACAACTGTAAGGTCGGCAAGCATTCCTTCCTCCAGAAGACCTCTGTCCTTAAGCCCAAGAAGTTCTGCCGGACGGGCACTCATCTTATCAGAAAGCTGACCAAGCTTCATTCCATTTTCAAGACACAGTGTTGTATAGCAGACTCCAAATGCGGTTTCCAAACCACTGAATCCCGGTGAACCAGCTGCCTTGTCCTGGGCTGTGTGTGGAGCATGGTCGGTTGCAATTGCATCGGCTGTACCATCAAGCAGAGCCTTGATAACGGCCTGTCTGTCAGATTCAGGACGCAACGGAGGATTCACAATCTGGAACTTAGTATCGCCCTTTTCACAATTCAAGCCGATGTGATGCGGAGTGATTTCGCAAGTAACATTTATTCCGGCAGCCTTGGCACGTCTCACAGCCTCTATACACTGTGCTGTGCTGACATGGCAGAGATGAAGATGGCACTTTGCATTTTCAGCCAGACGGATGTTGCGGAATGTTGCGGCATCCTCTGCAATGGCAAGCAGTTCATGCGCTTCCTTAAGCAAAGCCGCAGCCTCTTTCTTTTCCTTGGCGGAAGGAGATTCACTGTTCAGCAATTCCAGGGCCGCCTTGCGCAATGGACGTGCCGCATCAGCAAGATCTGGATCCTCACAGTGACAGCTGACTACTATCTTCTTTGCAGCAGCCTTTCTCATGCCTTCCAGCATCACGGCGCTGTCACGAACCTCATGCCCATCCTCAGTTATGAGCGGCACAATCTTTGGATCAAGCCCATCCAGGTGAGATGTTGTCTTTCCGTCAAAACCCTTTGTGATGCTTACACTCTGTATCACCTGGCAGTAACCATAAGCCTCGCCCTTGTGGTTGTTTATTTCCGCAAGTTCCTGACTGCTCACCACTGGATTTGTATTCGGCATAAGAACCAGGGTTCCAAAACCACCGGCCGCTGCTGCACGGCTTCCAGTTTCTATATCTTCCTTCTGAGTCTGTCCAGGATCACGGAAGTGGGCGTGCATATCAACAAACGAAGGCATCACAGTACAACCGCCGGCATCAAACTTTGACACAGAATCATCATCCAGCATCTTCTTGACGGCGGCGGCAGTAGGAAAACCAGAGATTGTCTTTCCTTCTATTAAAATGGCACCATTCTTAACATCAATATTCCTGTCAACAAGATGTGCGTTGTAAATCAACAGCGTGTTATACTTTGTGTTCTTCATTAGTCCTCCCCTACATTTCCTGCAGTATACATGGCATCGCAATACACGCAGCGGTACTGCTTTAGGGCACGGTCCACAAGTCTGAACTCCTGAGGAACATAATGCTCGGTGATGGTGATACAGCGGGGATTCCTGCACTTCATGACATTCTCCACCTTTTCCGGAAGTTCCATCTTTATCTTACGGACAATCTTTGAATCCTGAATTACATTCACCGTGATGTTGGAGTCAATAAACCCCAGCACGCTGTAATCAATGTTTATGATATTGTCTACCTTGATTATGTCCTTGGTACCTGACTTGTTGGAAGCGGCGTTCATAATAAGAGCACAGGAAAACTTCGCTTTGTCCAGTCCCAGCCACTTGAACACCTTCCATCCTGTTCCTGCCTGAATATGGTCGATAACCAGGCCGTTCTTTATTTCAGCAATATTAATCATCTTAGTTCCTCCACTTCATGTATCATCAGAGACAACCGGTAAGCTTTGCCATAAGGGCCATGCGTGCATACATACCGTACTTCACCTGCTTAAAATATGCCGCACGCGGATCAGAGTCCACCTCTGGAGAAATCTCGTTCACACGCGGCAGTGGATGCAGAACAATCATGTCCTTACGTGCCATCGCCATCTTCTGCTTGTCCAGAATATAACTGTCCTTAAGACGGATATAGTCCTGTTCATTAAAGAATCTTTCCTTCTGAACACGTGTCATGTAAAGGATGTCCAATTCCCCTATAACATCTTCCAGACGCTCGGCTGTCTTATACTGCACACCGGCAGGTTCAAGCACAGTCTTCACATAATACTCAGGAAGTTCCAGCTCCTTGGGGCTGATAAACACAAACTTATTGTTGGGATAACGGCTCATGGCCTTTGCCAGAGAGTGGACCGTTCTTCCAAATTTAAGGTCGCCGCAGAAACCAAGAGTATGGCCTTCAAAGCCCCCCTGCAGTCCGCGTATAGTAACAAGGTCGGTCAAAGTCTGTGTCGGATGGTAATGTCCACCGTCTCCAGCATTAATCACTGGGCAGGCGCTGAACTGACTTGCCAATAGTGCCGCTCCCTCCTTGGGAGAACGCATTGCAATCACATCCACATAGGAACTTACGACACGAATTGTATCCGCCAAAGTTTCTCCCTTTGTGCTTGAGGTATAGCTTGCATCGGCAAAGCCTTCCACTGTACCTCCAAGATGAAGCATAGCAGCCTCAAAGGAAAGACGTGTTCTTGTGCTTGGCTCAAAAAAAAGTGTCGCAAGAATTTTCCCGCGACACACATCTTGAAAAGAAACTGGATCAACAATCATCTGTTCCGCCAAGGAACAAATTTCATTTATTTCGGCAACACTCAAATCGCCCGGCTCAATCACATGCCTGCCTGTTAACATGGCTTCCCCCTGTGGAATTTTTATCAGTATAGCGGATTTTTTCCCCATAGGCAAGCGATTTTTTTTCTTTAAAAGATGCTTTAAAACCTGCCTCTAACAAACTGTACCCTAAACTATACCCAAAAGTGTACCCATGATTCCTAGTTATAAAAATTCTGTACCCAAAAATTTGCTTTTTCACCACAACTATCTTATAATACAGATTAGACAAAAAGTTCCGGGGGGAAAACAGTCCATGCAGACACTGTCGTTCGCTATTGATAAAAACAGCAAGATTAAATTCTATCATCAACTGTACGACAAATTTGTTGAATCCATCACCTCTGGAATACTTAAACCGGGCACAAAACTTCCCTCTGTAAGGGATCTCTCAAAAGAACTGGACATAAGCCGCAACACCGTCACTAAAGCCTACAGTCTGCTCGGACAAGACAAGTTTATCTATTCACGCAACAAAAGCGGTTTCTACGTGGCGGACGCCTCCAGTTCTCCAGGTACAGATTTAAACGAAGCGGCAGAAGATTCAAAAGAAAACAACACTGTTCCCACAGTGGAAAGTATCTTAAGACAACGGAAAAATTCAATTCTTCAGGAAATTCCACAGCAGATAGAGAATGTATCACAGGAAAAACCATCTGTAATACCAGATCCGGACAATCTCCTAAAGGAATTCAGCAGGAACAAGCTGTCCAAACTAAAGGAAGTGTTTCTTAAAACTCTACAGACAGGGGAAATCAGCCTGGACCAGACCGGTCCTGCCCCTGGACTTCCCCAAATGCGCAAAGGACTTGCCGCTTATATAAGCCGCAGCTCAGGTGTAGAAATATCCCCGGAACAAATAGTCCTAGGTTCTGACAAAGGCCGTCTTATTCTTGACATTCTTTCAATCAGAGAACTGTCATCTCCCACCCCAAAACATGACGGTATGGGACTTCTTCAGCTTGCCACGACAATCTCCCAAAAACAGTCTCTTGCACCTACCGCAAAAATACGAATCTCTGCCTCTGAGTCCGACTCTCTTGGCGGAGTGCTCAGGGAGGCAAGGATTCCGTATGAAAAGACGCAGTTCACCACACAATTTTTTACTCAGGAATCACTTTCAAATGACGACTCTACAATTTTACTTCTTTCAAAAGACGACGTCATTGGTGCAGACGACATCAACACATGGCTAAGCCGTTGTTCATGCAGATATGTAATCAAGGAAACAATGCCATTACCTAATTATCCGGAAAGGACAATTTACCTTTCATCCATAGAGTACATGAATTCTTTTGGAATAGGCATATATTTTGCCGTACTGCCCCCGCTTCTTGCAGAGGAATACGGCCGTCTTTTCCAGAACATGAACTGTCCTGTATCCGTTCTTGACCAGGTTTTAACACTGGGATTCATTCAGGAACAGAACTAAAGCTTCATCAATAAAGCTTCTCTCCAAGAAGCCTTGCTATCAGGGTCACAGCCATAAGTGCAGTCTGATTCCTCACATCAAGGATAGGATTCACTTCCACAACTTCCATCGACTTTACGATTCCAAGCGAATTCATCTCTTCCATAAGCAGAAGACCTTCGCGGTAATTAAGTCCACCCGGTACTGGAACACCCGTTCCCGGTGCTATTGAAGGATCCAATGAATCCATGTCAAAGCTTATATGAACAACATCGCATTTGGTCTTGAAAAACAGTTTTACCTTTTTGATGACTTCAGAAAACCCCATCCTGTCGATGTCACTGATTGTATATGCAGTTACGCCGGCTTCCTTCATGAGTTTCTTCTCACCTTCGTCAAGGTCCCGCAATCCGACAAAACAGATATTCCTTGGATCAACCTTGCGTCCCTCGTGATGAAGATTCACCAGGTCCGAAAGCCCATAACCTGCACTGGCGGCAAGGCATTCTCCATGAATGTTTCCAGTAGGAGTAGTGTCCACAGTGTTAAAGTCACCGTGAGCATCCACATACAATACACCAAGTCTCAGGTTTTCCTTGGAATATACGGCGTCAAGTCCTGCCAGAGAACCAAGCACTATGGAGTGGTCACCTCCAAGTATAAGCGGAAAGTCACCCTTTGCGGCAACACTTTCCACTTCATCCGCAAGAGAGGTACATGCCTTTACTATCGGGCCAAGATACTTTGCCTTGGGATTTGTTCCGGGATCGGCATACTCCTGAGGCTCAATGTCAAAGTTGCGTTCTTTCCTGATAACCGTATGACCCAAGGACTCCACCTTGTCCATAATACCGGCTAGACGTATCGCTGAGGGTCCCATATCGGAACCGTGACGCCTTCCGCCAAAATCCAGAGGCATTTCAATAATATGTACATTCATAAAAAAAATACTAATAATTTTTTTTAATTGGTGCAAGACGTTTTACTTTTTTACAGGATTTATGTATAATTAAAATATGGCAAAAACAAAAAAAGTGGCGATTGATTTAAGTGTTAACACAGAAGAACTTCAGCAGCAGGAATCCGCCATCAAGAATCTAGTAAACAGTCAAAGGGACTTTTTTTCCTCAGGAACCACAATTGATCCAAAATGGCGTATTTCCCAGTTAAAAAAACTTTACACCATGGTTCAGTCACATGAAAAAGAAATATACGAAGCTCTTCGCGCAGACCTTAACAAACCGGACTTCGACGCCTACTGCACAGAAATAGGTGTAATATTAAAAGAAATCGGATGCCAGATGCGCCACGTAAAACGCTGGAGCCGCCGCAGATCTACTTTCTGCGGAATGACATCATTTCCGGCTACAGGCCGCATACAACCTGAGCCTTATGGTACAACACTCATCATGTCACCGTGGAATTATCCATTCATGCTTACACTCACTCCTCTGGTCGATGCAATTGCCGCAGGAAATACTGCTGTGCTCAAGACTTCGGAATATAGTCCTGCATCTTCCCGGCTGCTCAAGGAATTAATATCCGCAGAATTTCCTCCAGAATTCATCACAATTGTGGAAGGCGGTTACATGCAGAATCAAATTCTCCTTCAACAGCATTTTGACTTTATTTTCTTTACCGGAAGTCCGGCCGTCGGAAAAATCGTAATGGAAAATGCCGCCAGGAACCTTACTCCAGTTTGTCTTGAACTTGGAGGCAAGAGCCCCTGTATTGTTGACTCCACCGCAAAGATTCAACTCGCCGCAAAAAGAATCATTTGGGGGAAACTTCTCAATGCAGGTCAGACCTGTGTCGCACCGGATTATGTACTGGTCCATCAGAGCTTAAAGGAAGATTTTATAAAGGAACTGCATCTGCAGACGGAAAAACAATACGGCAAGAATCCGCTGGAGCATCCTGAATATGCAAAGATTATAAACAAGAAGCACTTCAACCGCCTTCTATCCATAGCACCTCAGGCCCAGCTTGACACTTCCACAAACAAAATCGCTCCAACCATCGTTGACTTAGGCTCTTTTGATTCGGAAAATGCCTCAAACCACCCTCTCATGAAGGAAGAAATCTTTGGCCCGATACTTCCAGTCATATCTTTCAACGAACTGGAAGAAGCAATCTCCTTTGTAAAGCAGAGACCAATTCCGCTTGCACTTTACCTATTCAGTACAGACAAGGCCACTCACAGGCGTATCATGGAAACAGTCAGATTTGGCGGCGGCTGCATAAACGATGTTGTCATGCATCTAGCCACAAACAGACTGCCTTTCGGTGGAATGGGAAACAGCGGCATTGGACAGTATCACGGAAAATTCGGATTCTACACATTCTCCCACATCAAGGGAATCCTTGTGCAGTCACCATCCGTAGACCTTAACATCCGCTATTCGCCGCACAAGAAAAAGCTGGGGATAGTCAAGATTTTTCAACGCTAAAGATTTCATCCCTGTGGGCCTTTCCTATCTGTTCCAGAGATTCTTTCAGGTTGGCACCGGGATGTTCTTTTGCAAACTTATTGAGTTCCACAATAAAACGGTTCATCGAAAAGTGCTGATAGACAAACACTTTATCCCATGCAGCATTTTCCTGATACAGCCGGTGCAACTCATCCCTATAGGCTCCGAATATGCCGTGCTTCTTCAGTTCAGAATACCCCACAAGCCATAGTTCAGCGGGAATCGAACCTGGCTCCGCAAACTGTATCAGGGATTTATGAAGACTTGCCGCCAGCCTGGCCATCTCTACCTGACTTTCCAGCAGCAGATTCTTTACACTCTCGCCTCCCTGCCTGGCAAGATATTTCAGCTGATTAGTTTTTGCAGTATGAACCGGAGTTTTATTCATTATGATGACATTATTCCTAAAATCCACACCCAGTTCTGGATTCTTGCGGAAAAAGCCTTCTGCAATTCTGCCGCTCTGTCCCACCAGATACCGGGAGTTTTTCATCAGCTGCTCTTCCTTCCCCGGATTGTCACCTATTACTATAAGCCTGATTTCATCATTTTTCGTCACTTTGTCATAATCTACATTGTATACAACCGGAATCTCCAGATTGTACTTAGGAGTTTTAGCAGCATCCGCCGCCTCTTTTTGCAGCCGCTGCAGAAGAGAACCATCGGCCGACCATTGAGCACATAAATTTCTGACCTCATCTCTGTACCCACAAAATGCCTTCCACTGTCCATCTGTCATACTATTCCTCCTTTACTCTATAATCCCAGTTATGCTTTGGGTACCTACCCTTCATCTCCCTGCATATTTCAGGCCAAGTCCCTTTCCAGAAGTTTTCAAGATCCATGGTTATCTGCAGAGGTCTTCTAGCAGGGGACAGAAGCCTAAGCAAAACCGGTTGTCCCATGATTCTTGGACTTGAGAAACATCCAAAGACCTGCTGTATTATTACTTCAACAACAGGCTGAATTTTCGCTCCATTCGACTCGTATTTTACCTTCACACGGCGGCCAGTTTCAAGAACCAGCTCATCTGGAACATGCTTTTTTATTTCAGTTCCATCTAGATAATACCATAAAGCATTGTAAACTGTCTCCTGAGAAACAGAATCTGTACCTGTCAAAAACGGTAAGAGCCAGTCCTCTACCTTATCCTGCAAATAAGCTACTTTTTTAGACAAATTGTCACCATCTGTACCTGCTTCCTGTAAATAAAACTGTACCCTATTCAGAAACACTTTAGTTTTGTCCGAAACAGGAAGCCAGTTTATACCGTTCTCCCTTACAGCATTGCAAACTGCATCTGCATAGTCATCTCTAGAAGCCACAAGTTTCTTCTGCTTCAGGATAATCTTACCGTAACACAGAGATTCTGTCTTTCTCAAAGTCTTGTTGTCCTGGGAGAATTCAGCTTTTACAACAGTTTCTGAATGTTCAAGCATAAAGTTTTCTGCTAGTTGGGTATCCAATGGCTCAAATTGAAAAATCTTTCCTGTCTGTACCCCTGCATCAGCCTTTGTCGCCACCAGATATTCATGCGGACAATAATCTGTACCCATCACAGAGGCTTTATGGCCTGATGGAAATTGATACAAATTCTTCTCACCCTTAATCTTGACAGCCAGACGGTCAGGATAACCATACAACAATGCACAAGCTGTGGAAAAACCTGTGGAATTATGTGGAAAAAATGGTGATAGATTGTATTTTTTTCCACAATTCTGTACCCTATTTTTAATGTCGCGCCCCATTAAATCGGCATAATGAGACCCTACATCTTTTTCCACAGAAACTTTGACAGCTATCTCTGTGGATAAGTCCACAGTATTGTGATAAAGCCCGCTCAAGGCTACACAGGCAAGTCTTGGATGGAGCCCCATGTCAAGGCAAGCCCTGCCCAGTTCCGTAATTGAATTGTCTTTTATACAGCCCAACAGTTCCAGAATCTTTACCGCACTTTTCCAAGCCCCCTCAGAGGGTTTATCCAGCCAGGAAAGCTGGGAAGGATTCTGTACCCCCCACTCATAGCACTCCAGTACAAGAGGAACTAAATCTGACCTCATGATTTCCGGTTGAACGGCTTTACTAAGGACTTCAAACTGTGACCATAGCCGAATACAACGTCCAGCAGCAACACGGCCGGCCCTACCAGAGCGCTGATCAGCTGCAAAAAGCGATTCCCGCTGCGTCACAAGCTCATCCATTCCAAGACTATGGTTATACATGTTCATTCTGCAAAGACCAGAGTCTATTACAATCCTTACATCTGGAACTGTCACAGAGGTTTCTGCAATCGCACTGCTCAAAATAACCCGCTGCTTCTCCTTGGCTAGGGAAAACACCCTTTTCTGCTCATCAAAGGGTACAGAACTATGTAAAATCAGGACTTCAAAATCTGTACCCATATATTTGGATTTAAGCTCCATCAATTCCTGCTGAACACGTCTTATTTCCTTTATTCCGGGAAGAAATACCAGAACTGTCCCCATCCCAGAAGATTGTTCCATGACAACTTGTGAAACAGAAAGCTTATCTTCATATTTTATTTCAACTGGAAACTGCCTGCCCGGTACAGTCACAAGTGGACAGGGTACAGATTTCCCATCTGTACCTATAGACGACAAATAAGTGCTTATTTTTTCTGTATCAATTGTAGCTGACATAACAATCACATAGAGATCGTCTCTTAAAGACATAGCTTCCTTCAAGAACGCAAGAGCCAGATCAGCTTGAACAGATCTTTCATGAAACTCATCAATAACAACTACCGATATTCCTTCCAGCAAGGGATCCGCCTGAAGTTTACGGATAAGAATGGCATCTGTCACAACAGAAAATCTTGTCTTTTCGGAATTCCTACTTTCAAGATGGACAGAATATCCACAGGTTTTCCCCAAGTTTTCACCCAAAAGAGAGGACACCCGATTTGCTATATTGATTACAGCCAGTCGCCTGGGTTCAAGCATCAATATCTTGCCGCTAAAATGCTTCAAAAGAGCAATCGGCATGGCCGTTGATTTTCCCGCCGCAGTTTCAGCCTTAAGGACAATTGCTCTGGATGGAGATTTTAACAATGTTTCACAGATTGAATCCAAATAAGGATAAACAGGTAGAGCCCGTATTTCTTCCGGATAATTCATGCATACACTCCAAGATTATTCCAAATTTCCACAAGGCTTTCATCGACATACGAAAACACTTGTGACAGCTTTGTCTTTTTAGGAACAGACCTTTCCCTCAGAAGATTAAACACCAGGAATATATTCTGTATGGATCTACCTATAAAACCTTTCAGGCTTATATTTTTATTGACAATCATCTGTGACGAGAACACCATGCCAACAAGCACACCACTGCGTTGTAACCCTTGTTCCAGTGCACCAAGAGTTACCGGCAGTTTACCAACATAAAAAAGAATCTTTCCATTCGGTGTAAGCAGTTCAAAAAAAGTCAGAGTAATTGTAAGCAAAAGAGATGGAAGCACCTTTACCTTTCCAGAGCGTGCAACCCATGCCCCAATGAAAGATACCAGCACTAAAACCCAGAGAATGTATAAGTTCCTGATTAACAGGATGCTCAGCATCAAAGCAATTCCTGTGGAAAATAAAACTAATCCTGACCAATATTGTTTTTTATCCACAGATTGTCCACAATCCATTTTCTCAAGATTCAATTCAGTGGAAAAAGTGTTTATAGAACCAGAACCGCAGAACAGTTTGTACCATCTGGATTTTTTTTCCACAATCATTACCACCAGACCAATTGCAGTTCCAGTCGCAAGTCCCGTAATCAAAAGTAATGGCGCAATATAGACAGTATTTTCCTTGAAAACCAAGAACCGTGCACAGAGAATCTGTGCTGAATTATTTGCAAGGGCACCACAAATAGAAAGTCCGAACAAAGATATCCATCCGCGGTCAAAGAAAAACCTATGCATCAGAAACATAGCAACCGCACTTGCAAAGCTTCCGCAGATGCTAAAGACAAATATATAACTGAAAAATGTTCCGCTGATAAATCCCTGCTCCAAAACTTTTATCAATACCAGAAAAAAGTACTGTCCTGGATTCAACAGTCCTACAGAAAGGATGACAGGCAGATTTGCCAGTCCAAGACGCAAAAAGGGCAGGGGTTTTGGA
Source organism: uncultured Treponema sp. (assembly GCA_946538875.1). Next base: position 706 of record CAMNHD010000001.1, on the reverse strand, counting down.
ACAGCATATTCCACTGCCGACATAAAAAGGCACAACGCCGCAAGAAATTCAATCTCTTTTGAAAGCCCCGCTTTTTTTTCCATAAGATTCCATATAAAAAAGAAAAGTTGCAGCCTTACCACAGTAAAACTGCAACCTATTCAAATCAAGATTAAAAGTTCATCAACACGCCGGTTTTATTTTGCATCGACCAATTCAATCTCAAAAATAAGATAGGCGTTACCAGGAATCGCTCCAGGATAACCTCTCTCTCCATAAGCCATAGCTGGAGGAAGAATAACGGTACGCTTTTCACCAACCTTCATGTCCTGAACCTGATAGTCAAAACCTGGAATCATCTGGCCTGCACCGGTTGTAAAATCCAGAGGACCTCTTCCCTTGGATGAATCAAAGACTGATCCGTCAAGGAACTTACCTGTATAGTGGGTAGACACATTCTTGTATGAACCGCACTTTGCTCCGGCACCGTCACGTGTAATCTTGTAGTAAATTCCACGGGCATCCTTTGCATAATCAGAATACTCCTTCTCAATCTTAGAAATCTGTTCATCAAGGAATTTCCGGGCCTTTTCCTGCTCAAGCCTGCGCTGCTCGGCAACTTTTTCATTTGCCTTTACCAGAGCCGCATCAAAGTCAGCCTGTGTTGCGGTAAATTTTTCAGCTTCCTCACCAAGGCGGTAGATAGTGATATGATTGATTTTATCAT